>JAFQWR010000199.1 GCA_017407365.1 Clostridia bacterium | reverse complement strand
GTCTGCTTTGCCAGTTCAAACTGCATCTCGGCATCTTCCTGAGCCTCCTGCTCTACAGCAAAGCCCAGCTTACTGCCGCCAATGCCCCTGCCGTGGCTGACTGCGCCCGTGACGGAAAAGGGGTAACCCAGCATTTCGTTTGCCAAGGCGATATCTCCCTGCTTTAAGGCGGCACGGATGCGCGTGGTGGAGATACGCCCGTCGCCCATACATACATCGGGCACGGTACGAAGCTCTGCACGGTTCTCCTCGCAGAATTTGCGAAGAAGCGCAAGATCACCCCTTGCTCCCCTGCCAAAGCGGTAATCCTCTCCCGTGACGATGCCCTCTACCGTGTATTCATCAAAAATGGATTTGAGAAAGAGGTGCGCAGGCGTGGAGGCAAAGGCAGAATCGAATGCCGCCGTTACCACCACACGGATACCCATGGCGTCCAGCCGCTGACGGCGGAAGGAGAAATCGCACAGCGCAGGCTCCTTGCCAAGCACCTCGCCCATATCGTTGGTAAAGGTGAACAGCGCAGGCAGAGCGTTTTTTTCGGCGGCAAGGCGCTTTGCTTCCGCAACCAGGGCGGCGTGCCCCTTATGCATACAGTCGAAAAAGCCGAGTGCAAGCACGATGGGATGGGTAAATTTTTTGCCGTAAGTTACCAGAATCATATCAATCGTCCTTCAAAAAAGTCTTGATCTTCAGCTTGCCCTCTGATGCCTCTCCTATACCGAACAGCTCGCCACGGCAGTATACAGCAAAGCTTCCCACCCTTTCGGTAGCGTAGGAAACGCCGTTGCGTAATCTGTCGTAAAAGGTCTCGGGAACCTCAAACACCTGCATATCGGCAAGAATCACCTCGGGAGGAATGAGGAAATGCGCTACACCGTAATCCTGCAACGCCTCAAGGGTAACGCCCTCCTCCACGCGGAAGGCACCTGCCTGCGTACGGATAAGCGCACTCATATAGCCCACCGTACCCAAGGCGGAAGCAAGGTCACGGCAGAGCGAGCGGATATACGTGCCCGAGCTGCAACGGATGCGGAAAAGAAACTCATCCTCTTCCGTCTGTTCCACAAGCAGAAATTCGCTGACCGTAACCTTACGCGTGGGGATTTCCACCGCCTCGCCGCGACGCGCCATATCGCACGCCTTTCTGCCCCCGATTTTCAATGCGGAATACTGCGGCGGCACCTGCTCGATTTCACCCGTAAGGGCAGGGAGCGCCGCAAGCACCTCCTCTCTTTTGGGAAGCACACTGCTCTCCTCCGTCACCTTACCGTAGCTATCTAAGGTATCCGTGGTTTTACCGAAGCGGAAGCGCGCAATATATTCCTTGTTTTTATTCAGCATATAATCGAAAAGACGGGAGGATTTGCCCACACCCACCACCAACACACCGCAGGCACCGGGGTCTAACGTGCCCATATGCCCCGTGCGCTCGCCGTTGCACAGTCTGCGCACACGCACCACCACGTCGGATGAGGTCAGCCCTGCCGGCTTTACCACATTGAGAATACCGTTTAACATAAAATAAACCAAAGGGCATCTTACCGTATCGGTAACACGCCCTTGCTCCTTTAAGATTCACGATCAAAGACGACCGCGCGAAAAAAAATCGCAGGCGATGCGCCACAAGGTCTGCGCCTTGCCGTATGATCTGTATGATATATTGATGAGAATTATGATAGATATCCACGCCTGCAAGGCCTACGCTTTAACACAGCATATAGGTTAGCAAGGTTATGCAAAGTATTTCAGCCTGAGTAGCACCTTAGTTCAACTTATGCACTCCTAAAACGGCTCAAATACGAGCAGAACGAGGCAACCGCGGATTCCCCAAGGGCGCGTACCCCAGCGTACGGTTAACAAGGTTATGCGAAGTATTTCAGCCTGAGTAGCACCTTAGTTCAACTTATGCACTCCTAAAACGGATTAGATACAAGTCAGGCGCGAAAAGCGAGGTTTTTCGACGGGGAGTGTACTCCTTGTACATGACCCGAGAAAAACGCAGCTTGACAAAGCATGACGCAGTATATAAGCCGTTTTAGAACAGGAAGCCGATCTGACGAACCACCCTATCCACCACATCCTCATAGAAGCCGCATACTGTGCAGCCTGCTGCCTGAATATGGCCGCCGCCTCCGAAGTAGGTTGCGACTTCGCTGACATCGTAGCCCTGACGGCTACGCAAGGAAACACGGAAGGTGTTTTTGCCGCTTTCCATCATGCAGATACCGATTTCGGTACCCGTGACGTTGACCGCATAATCCACAAATCCCTCTGTCTGATCGGTGGAAGCGCCGGACTTTTGGAAATCCTCTGCACGCACGGTGATGATACAAAGCTTACCGTCGAAATAGAAGCGTGCATTTTTTAACGCCAAGCCCAAAAGAAGGAAGCGCTCGCGCGCATTTTCTCTGAACAGGCTGCGCACAACCTCGCTGTTATCGCCCGTAACGGCACGAAGCGCAGCAGCAGTAGAAAAGCTGTGCTCATCGGTGTTTCCGTTCATAAAGTTGCCCGTATCGCTGATAACACCAACGTATAGGGGCAGAGCGATTTCCTTGGTGAGAGGAAGCCCCATCTGCACCAGAAGCTCGTAAATCTGCTCGCAATTCGAGGCGTAATCACAAACGTAATTGACCTTTGCAAACCGATCGTTTGTGAGGTGATGATCGAGCTGAAGGGTGTTTTTGTGCTTTGTAAACACGGAGCCAAAGCTTCCGACCCTACCCAAGTCACCGCAATCCACCGCAATCAGAAGCTCCTGACTGCCAAAGCCTTCGCTTTGCGTAAGATAGCCCTCTGTAAGAAAAGCAAGACGGCTCGGGACGGGATCGTCGGAATACAAATCCGCCTTTTTTCCCATACTGCGAAGCGCCGCACAAAGCGCAACGCCACTGCCGAAGCAATCGCCGTCGGGACGCACGTGCACCACAACGCCGACACTACTTGCCTTTTTGATCAGCTCGATTGCCTTAGTGTAATCAAGCAGGGGCGCGCTCATTCCTCGTCCTCCTCTTCCGTTTCGGGTACAAGCTCCTTCAGCATTTTACTGATATGCATGCTGTACGCCATGGAATCGTCCTCTACGAAGGTAAGCGCAGGCACGGTACGCACACGCATACGGTGCGCAAGCTCGTAGCGGATGGTGGGCGCGCACTCCTTCAAGGCGGCAAAGGTTGCCTTCTGCCTTTCGGGGCTGCCCGAATATACGCTTACAAAAACCTTTGCGTATTTTAAGTCGGGCGTGCATTCCACACGCACGATGGAAATCATCTCGGTAAGATCGGGGTGCTTTAACCCACGGGAGATGACATCGTATATTTCACGCTGTAATTCTGCGTTGATTTTTTCCGTTCTGTTTTTCAAGGTTTCTCCTTAAATCTGTTCGATGATATAGCCCTCGATGACGTCGCCTTCCTTGATGTCGTTGTAAGACTCGAACGCAATACCGCATTCATAGCCCTGTGCGACCTCCTTGACGTCGTCCTTCATACGCTTTAAGCTATGCATTTCGCCGTCGTAGATAACCACGTTGTCACGGAACAGACGCAGCTTACTGCCACGCACCATTTTGCCGCTGGTGACATAACAGCCTGCAACGGTACCGACACCGGTGATACGGAAGGTGTTGCGCACCTCTGCTTCACCCGTAATCGTTTCCTTATACTTGGGCGCAAGCATACCCTTGAGTGCGTTGGACACGTCCTCGATTGCCTCGTAGATGACGCGGTAGAGCTTGATATCCACGCCGTCGTGCTCGGCAAGAGCCTTTGCCTTTGCCTCGGGACGAACGTTGAAGCCGATAATGATGGCGGAAGCGGTGCTTGCCAGCATAACGTCGGATTCATTGATACCGCCTACTGCGCCGTGGATAACGGCTACCTTAACCTCATCGTTGCCGAGCTTTAACAGAGCCTGCTTCACAGCCTCTACCGAGCCCTGCACGTCTGCCTTGACAATCAGGTTGAGCGTCTTGATCTGACCCTCGCTGATACGGCTGAATACGTCGTCTAACGTTACCTTTGCCGTTGCCTGGTTGCGCTGCTCCTTCAGCTTGTTGGTACGCTCCTCTAAAACGCTCTTGAGCATCTTTTCGTCGTCTAAGGCAAACATACTGTCGCCTGCGTTGGGTACTTCGCCAAAGCCAAGCACGCTGACTGCAAACGAGGGGCCTGCCTCCTTGACGTTTCTGCCCTTGTCGTCGAGCATTGCGCGGATTCTGCCGCTTGCCGTACCTGCGATAACGGTGTCACCCACACGGAGCGTACCGTTCTGCACAAGAACGGATGCCATGGGACCCTTGCCCTTATCCAGCTTCGCCTCGATGATGGTACCCTTTGCCTTACGGTCGGGGTTTGCTTTAAGCTCCTTCATTTCGGCAACCAGAAGCACCATTTCGAGAAGCTTATCAAGGCCCTCACGCTTCTTTGCACTTACGGGCACAACAATGGTGTCGCCACCCCAATCCTCTGCCAGAACGTCATGCTCGGTGAGCTGCTGCAGAATGCGATCGGGATTTGCTTCGGGCTTATCCATTTTATTGATGGCAACAACCATGGGCACGTTTGCCGCCTTGGCATGGTTGATTGCCTCTACCGTCTGAGGCATGATGCCGTCATCGGCAGCTACCACTAAGATACATACGTCGGTGACAGATGCACCGCGCGCACGCATTGCCGTGAACGCCTCGTGACCGGGGGTGTCGATAAAGGTAATCTGCTTGCCCTTTGCGGTGACGGTATACGCACCGATGTGCTGCGTGATGCCGCCTGCCTCACCTGCAACGACGCTCGTTTTTCTGATGGCGTCAAGAAGAGAGGTTTTGCCGTGGTCTACGTGACCCATAACCGTTACGATGGGAGGACGGGAAACCATCTTTTCGCTGGATTCGTCATCCTCTACGTGGAACTCCTCCAAAGCCTCCTCTGCCGTTTTATCC
>JAFQWR010000198.1 GCA_017407365.1 Clostridia bacterium | reverse complement strand
CGCCTAAAACGTAGGTGACGGTGTAGGAGATGGGAGCAAACTTAGCGTAGAGCGTAATATCCTGCGCATTTGCGGTGTCAATCACGGAAATTGCGTTTTGCATCTGCTCGTCCGTGTACCAGCCTACAAAGGTGTAGTACGCCTTCCAAAGGTCTGTGGGCGTAAAATCAGCTGTTTCAACCGTGTATTCCTCCACGGGGATGCTCTGGAAAACACCGCCGTTTTTCACGTAGGTCACTGTATACACGATGGGGGAGAATTTTGCGTACAGGTCGATGTTTCCGTAGCTGCCGGGTACAAGGTAATCGGTTCTGTTTTCGAACTTTTCGGTTCTGTACCAGCCTTCAAATACATAGCCTTCTTTCTGTGCGTCCGGAATGCTTACGCCGTTGGTTTCAATGGTATAAGCGGTGGGGGCTTCGCTGACGGTTGCGCCGTGATAGGTGATGGAATAGGTGATCAGCGAATATTTTACGTACAACGTGCAGGAGGCGTTGATTGCCGTACCCATTGCTACGGGGTTGGTGTAGTCGGTGTCAGAGAATAAGCCCTCAACAACATAGCCCTCCATTTCGGGAATGCTGTCTTCCGAAATAGCAGTACCCTTTTTCACCAATAAATCGGGGATGTCTGCGTTTTCCATATTGGAAGCAAAGCGGATTCTTGCATTGCCCAGGGCGGAATCGTAATAATCAAGCACCTGTGCATCGGTCAGTGTGCCGTTGCCAATGGTGATGTCGTCTAATACCAGGGTTGCGGAGTTGCGGTCCTCCTTTTCGGGACAGCTTCTGCGGATGTAAATGCTGCCGCCCTCCTTGGAGGCTACGGAAGAGAACAGTGCCACTACGTTTGCGGTTACTGCCGCCTTATTTGCCGTAGGCGAGAAGTACTGTGCTCTTTCGCCGTTTATGTAAATGCTGATGCTGTTTTCGCTGTTGTTCACCACGATGCTTACGTATTTCCAGGTGGTGTTCAGCAGCTTTTTGTATCCGGAGCCGGGCTGAGCGTAGGTGCGGTTGCCTTCTGCGTCTACGTAATATAAGCCGCCCGTGCAGATGTATGCAAGCTCACCGTTTTCGCCCTCTACGCAGAACAGCTGCTCAAAGTCATCGGTGGTGTTGGGACGGACTGCGTCCTCGTCCTTGTAGTAGCTGTCCGTGGTGGTTTTTTCGTAGAAGTGGAAGGAGATACCGTTTGTGCCGCTGACAAGCTTTTTGCCCTCGTTAGCAGTTACGGTTAAATAGCTCGTGATATCGGTAAAGCGGAAAGCGCCCTCACGTTCGCTGTTTGATTCAAAGCCTGTGCCGAAAGAGGATTGGGTGTATTCCTCAGCGGTCAGGTTTTCCACGTTAATTTCGGTGGTGAATTGGGGGGTTAAGCTTTCGTAGTATTCAGCCGCTTGCTCTGCGGTGAAAACGGAGTTGTGAATCTCAACGTCACCCATTACGAAGCTTTCGGTGTTGCGGCTTGCCTTGTTTTCGCACGGCTTGCGCAAATACAGGGTGGAATTCGGCTTGGTCAGAACGGATTCAAAGGTGTCAATCACGCTGACCACGTTCGGATACCTTGAATTGCTTTCGAGATACTTTTGTGCAAGCTGTCCGTCAAAGTAAACGTAAATGACGTTGCTGACAAAGTCTACGGTGATGGTGATGTGCTTTTCGGTGGCAGTCAACATGCCGTAATGGCTGGAAGGTGTTTGCGCGTAAACGGAGCTTGCTCCGGTGCCGGAAATATAATAAACGCCGCCTGCGCAGATATGAGCAGTGATGCCGTTTTCGTCTTCTACGGTAAACAGCTGCTCATAGGGGTCAACCGCCTTTTTGTCTGCATCGCGGTCTACTAAGGTGCGCTGCTTAAAGGTGAGTGTAATGCCGTTTTTCTGCGTTGCAATGGCCTTATCGTTTTTGGCGGTGATGGCAACGTAGGAGTCGGTAGAGGAGTAATTCCAGCCGCCCTTTATCACGCTGTCAGCGGTAATGCCGCTTGCAGTAGGCGTCACGGTGTAATCCTCATTGCTTGAAGAAAACGTGCCGTTGTAGCTGATTGCAACGGTGGGAGAGAGCTTTGAAGAAGCATTCAGAGAAAGAGCCGGTGCGGTAACAAAAACGGATGTGAGAAAAATTGCACCAACCAAAGCAAGTAAAGATGATATTTTCAGCATCTTTTTTGCACGAGAGTTCATGATGTACCTCCTTTTATTTTACAAAATAAACTTCTGATGGTATAATACCATAATAACGGACTTGTTTCAAGGTAAAAAAATGACCAGTTTGCTACCAAAAAGTGAACAGTAGAGGGGAAATATGTCTAAGGTTAAATTTGAGTGCGAATATATCAACACGCGCACACCCAAATCGTACATCTATCACATCGATCGGGATCCCTCGTTGCCCAAGTCGCTGTATCAGGTTTTAAGCGTGGGGCACGAGTATAACGAGGCAGGGTACAGGAACAAGCGCAGCGGAGGAAGCTCGTATCTGATCGCCTACACCAAAAGCGGTCAGGCTGAAATGGTGTACGAGGGGCAAAGATATGCCATTATGCCGGGTAGCCTCATTTTTATTCATCTGGCAAACGCGAGCCTGATTGAGGCGGCACACTCCCCTTGGGAAATTTACTTTGTGCACGTTTACGGCTCGGATATCGACGATATATACCGTTCGTTTGTCAAGGTACACGGGTATTATCTTGCAAATATCGAGGCGGATTTTTTTGTGGACTGTGTGCAAAGGGTTTACGACTGTGCCGCAGGAGAGGGCGATTTATACGGTATGTCGGGTCAGCTGTATCTGATGCTGATGAGCCTGTTGAAGCTGAGTGCGGATATAAAAAGGACGGAGCTTGTGAGCCGCGCGGTAGATTATCTGAATCACCATTTTATGGAGGAGATTCATATATAAGCGCTGGCAAAGGAGCTTTTTGTTTCAAAATCCTTTCTGATACGTGAGTTTTATAAGGATACCGGAAGCACACCGAAGCAGTACCTCACAAATATCCGCCTGCAAAAAGCACGCCTTTTGCTGATTCACACCAATATGACGATACGTAAGATAGCGGAGGAATCGGGCTTTGGCACCGAAAAAAATATTTTTTACGCATTCCGTAAGGAATTGAATACCACACCCACCGAATTCCGCAAGCATATTTACGAGGCATTGTAGTAAAAAAGTAAAAAAAGGCACAAAAAACACCCCAAAAACACTTGCCTTTTTTTTGCGGATATGGTATTATATTACGGCATCTTAAAAAGAGAAGAAAAATAAGAACGAAACAGAAGGAGATTCCATCGTGGCAAACATCAAGTCCGCCAAGAAGAGAATTCTGGTAAACAATAAAAAGGCACTCCGTAATCAAATGCTCATCAGCAGACTGAAAACGGCTACCAAGAAGTACAACGCCGCTATCGCTGCAGGTGACGTAGCAGAAGCAGAAAAGCTCCTGCCCGCTACCGTTGCTCTGGTAGATAATACCTGCTCTAAGGGCGTTATCCACAAAAACAACGCAAGCAGAAAGAAAGCTGCTCTCACCAAGAAGCTTTACGTTCTGAAGTCTGCTCCTGTAGAAGCGTAAGTTTTTGTGTGCGCAAATTGCGTATTAAGCCCCTTGCTTGTGCGAGGGGCTATTTTTGCGTTCACTCAAATAACCTATAGCGAAAAGCGTTGTGTACGTTTATGCTACAAAGGCTCTGTGCATAAAGGGAAGCCGCGGCTACGGGCGGGCAGAATTTTTTTTGCTTACGGAGTTTTGATTGCTTAATACCGTAATCTGTGGTATAATAGCGTTGGAGGTGGAAAATTATGAAGCTGAATTTCAAAGAAAAAAACCGTTCCCAACCCGACCCCTTTATTTTTGAGGATGAGGGCAAATACTATCTTTATGTCACCGCAGGTGAGGGCGTAGAGGCGTATATGGCGGACGACCCTTTTGGTGAGTGGTCGTTTTACGGTATTGTAACCGCATTCCGCGAGGGCAGAGATTTCTGGGCTCCGTCGGTCATCCGCGTGGGTGATACGTATTATATGTACGTTTCCTGCGATACCCCCGGCACCTTCCAGAATATGCACGTTGCAAAGGCGTCCTCTCCGCTTGGCCCGTTTGCCGATGAGAAGCGTCTGTACGATCATTTCTCCATCGATTCGCACACGGTGCAAACGGAGGCAGGTCTGTTTTTGTGGTACGCAAAGGATAACCTCGAAACAGATAAGGTGGGCACGCGTATTTTTATCGACCGTCTGATCGATCCTTATACGCCTGCCAATCAGCCCAAAGAGGTTGTCGTGCCCGATTTCGATGAGGAAAAGTTCACCCCACAATGCACGCCCGAGCGTGACTGGTACACCATCGAGGGGCCTCTGTGGTTTACCGAGGGTGAGTGGCAGTATGTGATGTACAGCGGCGGCTGTTACCGTGACGATACCTATCATCTGGGCTATGCTGCCGCAAAAAGCACCGACCCCGATCTCACCCGTGTGGATTTTGTTAAGGCAACCGAGGGAGGTAAGTTTTCGCCCCTCATCATCAAAAACGACTTTGAAGAGGGCGTGGGGCATCACAGCGTGCTGAAATATAAGGGTGAGTATTATGCTGTTTATCACGGCAGAGATTACGGCGAAAGACCTGCCGATATGATCGGTGACGGTCGCACGGCGCGCATCTGCAAGCTCACGGTTAAGGATGGCGTCATCACAGCAGAGCGCTATCAGGATCGCGTATAATTGCGATAAGCAATAATTGGAGCGATTTTTTATTTGTCAGTCTATATTCAGTCTATATAGGGTATAAATCAGTTAGGCAAGCTTGAATTTATTAGGAGGCGGTTTTGATATGAATCATTGTGAATTAGTTGAAAAATGGCTTTCTGTTTTTGGCAACGGTGTCGATAAAAGGCTGATGAAAGATCATGTAACTTCATACGGAAATCTTTTGTGGCATCTATTTACTTGGGGAAAGGTGCCATGTCTTGAAGGCGATGAGGCGCGAAAGGCTTTTGATGATTTGCAGTATACTGAAGCAGTCAGATTCTATGACGGATACTCAAGCCATATTGAGGGTGTCTCTGTCATAGGAAAGATTTCTGCAAAGGTAGTTGATAAAGACAAAAAGAGTGATGTATATATTGTAGCAACAGATTTTTCATGGACTTATGTCCGTACGCATGAATTGGATTTTGGTCCATACTTTTGTGTAAAGAAATAAACAAATTCCAATTTGTTGAGCCAAATCACATATATCCTTTAGGAGCAGGGTTGAAATATATCTTGCTCCTTTTCAATAAGCATTCATAAAACGGTCAATTACGCACACCAATTCTTTTCTGCTACAGAGGCGTGATATATGGTATAACGCCCGATGGCTTTTTCTTTTGGCTTGGTCTTGCTGATAGCACTAAGGTATTACTATTTTTTATAGCCCCTATAAGAAAAACTTATACCGAATGAAATTGCACTTGTTTGACACAGCACCCATTGTTATGATATAATAAACAGATAAAGCGGTTTTATGCCTATTTCACCTGTCAGGTGGTAAGTATAGCTTGTTTTCCTTTTTCAGGAGGAGTAATTTATGAAGAAATTTGTACATACGCCATTGCTCATCGGCTTGGTGCTTGCTGTTGCGCTTGCCGTTGCCGGCATTGTTGTGGCAGAAGCCAACAAAATGGTAGAGCTGGAAAGTCCGATTGAGCCCGTGCTCAGCAAGTCAGAAACGCTTTCCTGGAAGCCTGTTGACAGGGCAGAGCAGTATTCTGTCAGCGTAAACGGCTCGTTATACGTCACGACCGAAACCTCTATGGATCTGTTCGGCATTCTGGATGCGTACGGCGATTACGAAATCAAGGTGCGTGCAGACGGCGACAAGAAAAAGACGATGAACTCCGTCTGGTCCGAATCGGTTAAGTATACGTTAGAGGATCTTTCCGAGCAGCTTACCTATTACGAATACGAGCCCGGCCTGTTCAGGGTTTCCCCCGCAAGCGAGGAGCTGCTGAGCGGCAAGGCCATCATTCCTAAAACGGTGGTTGGTGGCTTTGTCAACCAAATCGGCTCGGGCTTTTACAGATGCGAAAATCTCTGGGGCGTGCTGTTCAGCGCTTCCGTCAGCGGTATGTTAGAGAACTCCTTTAGAGGCGAAAACCTGCTTGCGGTAGGCACGAAATCCAAAACGGAGGTTATCAGCGCGAATGCATTTGCCGGCTGTGCCAATCTGGAAAAGGTCTACGTTCCCGAGGATCACGATCTGTACTATACGGAAGAGGGTGCGCTTGTAGAAAAGGAAAGCAAAAAGCTGCTGGTTGGCACGGTAAGTGGCTATATGCCCGAGGGGATTGCCGTCATCGGCTTGCAGGCGTTCAACGGCAGAAATGTTACCGAGGCTAACGTTCCTGCATCGGTAAAGATGATTGAAGACTTTGCGTTCCGGAACTGTGAAAAGCTGGCCTCGCTGAGCTTTGAGCCGGGCGTAACCGAGATCAAGAACGGGGCGTTTAATTTCTGTGAAGCGTTAACGGTCGTTACCCTTCCCGAAAAGTTGACAAAGGTCGCCAGTGTCTTCGATGGCTGCAATGCATTGGAGGAGCTGCACCTTCCCTCTACGTTGACCGAATGGGAGGTAGGTAGCCTTGCAACCTGTACCGCATTGAAAACGCTTACGGTAGAAGAGAGCAATGCGGTATTTATGGCAAAAAATACCTGCCTGATCAAAAAGGGCACGGATACCAATATGCTGATTGAGGGTGCTTCCTACGATAATATCCCTGCGGATGCCAAAATTACCTCTATCGGTGACAGCGCATTCAGCTTCTGCCAGAATGGCGGTGAAACGCTTACGATTCCCGTAGGTGTCATCGATATCCGCCCTTACGCTTTCAGGGGTTGCACCAACATCAAAACGGTGCACATGCCCGCAACGGTAAAAAGAATCGATAGGGGAGCCTTTGAAGGCACGGTCTGCTCGGTTACCCTTGGGCCCAATGCCTCCGTCGGCAGAGATGCGTTCTCTGTTAACAACACCATTTATTCGGAGTCTGACGGTCTTCAGTCCAACTGGATTCTCACCGATGTCACCGATGAAAGCGGTGCAATTG
>JAFQWR010000197.1 GCA_017407365.1 Clostridia bacterium | reverse complement strand
CTCTCCCCTTTTATGAGAGGGGTTTTGTTTGCCACAAGGAAATTTTTTTTGAAAAAAAGCGAAAAGCATTGAACAAATGTTTGCAAAAAATATGGAATTATGCTATACTGATAATACCTTAATTCCGAAACAGGGAGGTGCAACTTATGGCAAACATTTCTAAGGACGAAATGAAGGGCAAGCTCAACGAGGTTTACCAATACCTTGTCAGCTATACCGAAAGCCACGGCTATCCCCCCTCCGTGCGGGATATCTGCCAGGATCTACACATCAAATCTACCGCAACTGCGTATTCTTATCTCGAAAAGCTGAAGGACCGCGGTCTGATTCAGAAGGATTCCTCCCGCAACCGTGCTTTGATGCTCACGGGCAGGCGCACCGGCGTTAAAAACGTCACCCTGCTTGGCCACGTGCAGGCAGGTCAGCCCATCATGGCGGTTGAGAATGCGGAGGAAACCTATCCTCTGCCCGCTGATCTTTTTTCGGGCGATACCCTTTTTATGCTCAACGTTCAGGGCGAGAGCATGTGCGAGGCAGGCATCTACGACGGCGATAAAATTGTAGTCAAGCAGCAGCCCTATGCCCGTAACGGCGAAATTGTGGTTGCCATGATTGACGGCGAGGTTACCGTTAAGCGCTTCTACAAAAAAACCGACCATATTGTGCTTCATCCCGAAAACAGCACCATGCAGGATATCGTTGTTCCCGATTGCGATATTCTTGGTGTTGTCACCGGTCTTATCCGCTCTTACTGAAAATTGCATTTTCCCCTGCCCGAACGGCAGGGGATTTTTTTGCAAATTTTATGCGGCTTTCTCTTGTTTTTTCTCCTCCCTGCAAAGTCGCTTTTCTTCCCTTTTGTTGCGCCACTATTTACGCAAACAAAAGCAATGCCCTTATTGAAAGCCCTTATTTGCCTGTTTTTTCAATAAAACAACGCCTGCAAGTATTCTTTCACTCCTACAAAGCAGCCGTTAATAAAAGCCAAAAGGAGCGCTACCCAAGCAAAGGTAACGCTCCTGTTTTTTGTTATTCAGCTGTTTTTTTCTCTCCTCTTCGGCGCACCGCACCAACGGTGCTTACAATGATACTGATGACAAACGGAACGGCGCAGGCCACCAAAAGCAGGGTAAAAACTCCGTTCCAGTCGAACAGGTCTGCAATCCACCCAAGCCCGAACGAGCTGATTGTGCTACCCACGTAGCAGCTTCCGTTCAGGATACCCGTAAGAAGTCCCGGGTTCATTTTGTCACGCATGGTCAGCGGCATCATGCTGGTAACCACATTGTTCACGCCGCTCATCATGCAGGAAATCAAGCTCATACAGCAAAGGGTAAGCACCCAATGCGAGGTATTCATCAAAGCAACCACGGCAAGCATACAAAGGGTTGCAAAGGCAAACAGCACGCCGCACAGCGAAATTACGCTTTGAAAATGCTTGCGCAGGCTTACCACAAGAGCCGTACCGAAAAAGCCAAGCACGGGCAGGCATAGGGTAAGCAAAATGGAAATTCCGTTGGGCAGGGAATACTTTTCCTTCAGAATGGAGGGCACCCAGCTTCGCAGTCCCTCTCCCACAAGGTTATCCACCACGGCAAACACGCACATAATCACCACGGTGATGATAAAGCCTGCCTTTAAGGGGAGCCTGCCTTGCTTTGCCTCTTCCTCTTCCACCAGATCCTCACGGTGATCGGTAACAAGAAGGGGATAGCGGAAAAAGCTTACAACCGATACAGCGGTCAGGGCGATTGCAGAGAACAGAAAGCAAAACCGAAAGCCGTCGAAGAGCGAAAGCAATGCGCTGACTCCGTAAATAACCAGCGTTCCTCCGCCAATGGTCGTGCTCATGGTGACAACCGCACGCTTGATGTTTTGCTGACAAAGGTTTTTGCCGAGCAAATAAATGAGCGTGGGCCACAGCATACTCTGAACGATACCGTTTACCATCCAGAGATATTTGATTATCGCAAACGGAATAGGGAAAAACAGAGAAAGATTACAGATTGCCGAAACAAGAAGCGCACCCGAAAGCACGTATCTGCGCGGATAATGCTTGCACAGCAAGCCGTGCACAATCTGCCCCACCCCGTACGCAAAGAAGAAAAAGGTTGTAACGGTGCCTGCCGAGGCATGATTCACACCGTACCAGCTCATAAAATAATTGATGTTGGAATTGTAGCTGTATCTTCCCAGATATGCAGTAAAATAGATCAACCAGCAGAAAAAGATCAGCTTTTTTTCTCTTTTCAAGGCGAATGCTCCTGTTTGTTTTCTTTGGTAAAGCTCTTAATACACCGTTACATAGCCATCACGGAGCGTATAAATGCGGGTGATGCCTCTTTCGCGGACAATATCTCTTGTGCGGAAGGGATCCAACGTGGTATTACCAAAAATCTCTCCGCCGATCCACGTAGCATCGTATACCCACGGCTGTGCGGAATACAGACAAACACGCATTTGCTTGCAGGCGGCATAAAACGCATCGGTGACACCGTGCTGACCGTGGTGCGACATCTGCACCACCGCGCACGAGGCAATTTCGTCGGCAAACCATTGCTCCTGCAAATACACGTCACCGCGGTCTGCCATATCCCCCAGGAACAGCACGCTCTGATCGCCCGTTTCCAGCTTGTAGATAACACCGCTGTTGTTGACGGAATCCTTTTCGCAGTAGTAATACGGATTATTCAGTACCTTAACGGTAATTTCTCCGAAGCAGTATGCGTCACCCTTGTGCGCCTGAACGGTTTTTTCCACCTTATTGCCGCAGGTAGCCAGCACCGCATAAAACTCACGCAGGCAGATTTCATCGACATCTGTTTTTATGGTGGCAAGCTCCTCCACCTCGGGGAAGTTAAAAATCAACTGCTTGATTGCGATCTCCTCGTTGCGAAGAATATCCGTAATTGCACTGATATGATCCTTGTGATAATGCGTCAGAAGCCATGCCTCAACCTCACCGCCAAAAGCACGGACTAAGGATGCAATATGCTTGCCGTCCTGCTTACAGCCGCCGTCTATTACAAAAACCTTTCCGCGGCTGTCACGCACAAGGTACCCCATGCCGAGATGCTCAAAATTGGGCATCTGCACAAGTGAGGCCCCGCCCAGCAGGGGCGCATACGGATCACGGCTATCCTCAAAGCGGATATCCCCGATATAAAGCGTAACGCCGTTTGCTCCTATGATATCCAGAGCCACCGAGGAAGGCTCACTCTCCTTTGTGAAAACCTTTGCCTCATAGCTGAGCCTTACGTCCTTACCGCGCGGCAGAGCGTAATCGAATATCACGCCGTCGGCGGCGTAGCATACGGGACTTCTTCCCTCTCCCTCCTCTCTTACGGAAAGAGAAGCATATACCCCCTCGCACCACTCGCGAGAGGCAAGCTCCTCCGAATAAAAGCGCACACGGGCAAGAGGGTCGGTCACATCTATTTTCCATTCTCCGTTACAGAGCGTGACGGTTGCGTTTGTTGCTTCAATTTTCATAGTAATCTCCTTTTCTCAAATAAAATCTTCCGGCTAAGATACAGACAATACGAAAGGGAAGCGACTTGCCCCTGCAAAAGGCCTACGGCTCAGGTCTCCTCGCTATCGGGCTTACCGCGCATCAACGCCTCGATTTCCTTCAAAAAGCTTTCGGTATCCTTAAACTGACGGTATACGGCGGCAAAACGGATATAGGCGACCTCGTCCACCGTTTTCAGCTCCTCCATAACCATCTCTCCGATTTGCTTGCTGGTGATTTCCTGCACGAGGGAATTGGTGATCTTCTTTTTGATGCGATCTACCATATCGTCAATCTCCTGCATGGCAACAGGGCGCTTTTCGCAAGACTTGATGATGCCGTTTTTGATTTTATTTTCGTCAAACGCCTGCCTTTTACCGCTGCTTTTGATTACAAGCACGGGGGTAAAAACCACCGTTTCGTAGGTTGTGAAGCGGTTTCCGCAGGACGCGCATTCTCTTCTTCTTCTGATACCCATTCCGTCATCGGTAGGGCGGGAATCCAGCACCTTGCTTTCGGTTCCTCCGCAAAACATACATTTCATCCTTTTTTGCCTCCTTTGCCGTATTTACTCTTATTGATAGGGCGCTTGCTGTTTTTCAGATTGGCGGGCTTACATCCCGTGATGATACATTTTTCACCGCCGCCGATCAGATCCGTTCTGCCTGCCGCAATCAACGCACGCTCTATAATGGCCCGGTTTTCGGGCTTGCGGTATTGCAGAAGCGCACGCTGCATCGACTTTTCCTCAAGAGAACGCGGCACAAACAGCTTCTTTTTGGTTACGGGATCGATGCCCGTGTAGAAGATACAGGTAGAGCGCGTAGAGGGCGTGGGATAAAAATCCTGCACCTGAAGCGGCATATACCGTATGCTCTTTAAGTATTCGGTGAGCTTTACCGCATCCCTGACGGTGCATCCCGGGTGCGAGCTGATAAAATAGGGCACAACGTATTGCTCTTTACCTGCCTGACGGGTAAGAACACGGTATTTTTCGGTAAACCTGCGGTACAGCTCAAAATTGGGCTTATTCATCACAGCAAGCACACCCTCCGCACAGTGCTCGGGGGCTACCTTCAGCTGACCGCTGACGTGATGGGTTACCAGCTGACGGAAAAAGGAATCGTCAGGATCGTACATCAGGTAGTCGTAGCGGATACCGCTTCGTACAAATACCTTTTTTACGCCCTTTACCTCTGCTACCGCACGCAGAAGTGCGGCATATTCCCTGTGGTCTACCTTCAGATTTTTGCACGGCTTATTGCCGATACAGAATTTATCCTTGCACGCACCGTGTGTTTTTTGCTTATCGCACGCAGGGTTGCGGAAATTTGCCGTAGGGCCGCCCACATCGTGAATGTATCCCTTGAAATCGGGCAGGGTAGTCAAAAGCCTTGCCTCCTGCACGATGGATTGCTCTGAGCGCTTCTGAATGTGTCTGCCCTGATGATAGGTAAGCGCACAGAAGGAACAGCTGCCAAAGCATCCTCTTTGCGCTGTCAGCGAAAAGCGCACCTCCTCAATGGCGGGCACACCCTCTTTATACATAGGATGAGGAAGGCGCTCGTAGGGGAGTGCATATACCGCATCCATTTCCTCTACCGAAAGAGGGTATTGCGGCAGATTCTGCACCAGAAGCAAGCCGCCCTCCTGCTGTTGCACAAGAACCTCCGCATTGAAGGGATCGGTATTCTGCATTTGCAGATAGAAGGCATCGGCGTATTGCTCCTTGCTTGCCGTAACCTCCCTCAAGGAGGGAATTACGGTCACACCCTTTTCCCCCTCTTTTATTGCCTTTTGCAGCTTCTGCGGAAGCTCCTCCTTCGTAGAAAGATAGGCAGTTCCTCGCACCGAGCGAATTTTTGCAAGGGGAATTCCCTTATCCAGCATATCCAGAATGTCAAAAAAGGGCTTTTCGCCCATGCCGTAAATGAGAAGATCCAGACAGGCATCCTGCATTACGGAGGGCATAACGGAATTGTTCCAATAGTCGTAGTGCGCAAACCTTCTCAGGCTTGCCTCGATACCGCCTGCCACAATGGGCACGCCCGGAAACAGCCTTTTCAGCGTTCTTCCGTATACGGTAAGGGCACGGTCGGGCCTCATACCCGTTTTGCCGCCCTCGCTGTAAAGGTCCTCCTTGCGGCGTTTTTTTGCAACCGAATAGTTGTTGACCATGGAATCCACTACGCCTGAGCTGATTAAAAAGCCATGCTTTGGCGCACCGAAGCGCAGATAATCCTTATCGCTCTGCGGCTGGGGAAGCATGGCAACCGTATACCCACGCGACTCAATCAGTCTGCTGATAATGGCGTGACCGAACGAGGGATGATCCACATAGGCATCCCCTATCACGTACACAAAATCCGGCTGAATGCCGTTCAATTCCTCCGCTGTTACGGGTAAAAACATAATCTTCCTCAAATACAAGCCGCTATCCGTATGCCTTGGCGTATAAAACGGAAGCGGACTGTTAATAATAGCGCAAAAACCAACCGCAACGAGGTGGCTTATGGCAATCAGAATCGTGTTGATATTTTATCTTTTGGGCGTCAATATCTTTGGCATTATTTTGCTTTTTACGCAAAAAAGAGATCTCCTGTTACAGGCACAGCACAGGGAGCAGGCATCTGCCAACAACGGCATCGAAGAGAAAGCGGATGCGGCACCAAGCGAGGAGGACGAGTCAAAAGACAGCCCTGTGCAAGCCGAAGCAGACACCCTGAAAAAGGAAATGATGAAGGATCATTCCGTACGTCCCGTAAAGGACGTCATCATATTAACGGTTGCCGCTCTTGGCGGTGCGCTCGGCATATATATCAGCATGCTGCTTATGAAATACAAGCTGAAAAACGCGCCCTTTATGATTATTCTTCCCACGCTTTTGGGTCTGCACGTTGCCGCAGTGCTTCTGCTCTGGAACATAAGCCTGCCCGTCTGGCGTTGAAAAAGCCGCTTTTATACAGAATTGCGCCTTGCCTTACAAAGGGACAAAACACCCTTAAACGAACAGAAGAGCAAACACACGGAAGAAGCTTTTCCTGTGTGTCTGCCCTTTTTTACCTGATAAATGCGTTGACTGACGAAATACCGTGCAATCAACCGCACAAGAAGCAGAAGCCTTGCTCTGCCTTTATTCCTTTACCTCTTTGATACAATGCACGGGGCATTTTTCCACACACTTCAGACATCCCGTACATTTGCTGTAATCAAACACGGGAAGATTGTTTTTCATGGTGATTGCACCCGATTCGCACACCTTACTGCACAACGTACAGCCAAGACAGCCGCTAGAGCAAAGCTCCTTGACATCCTTACCGCGGCAATCGTTGGAGCAAGCGATATACACCCTTGCAGAGCGGGGAATGCGATCGATCAGCTTTTTGGGACAGTTGCGGATACAAAGCCCACACGAGGTGCATTTTTCACGGTCTACTACCGCAAAGCCCTCTTCTCCTACGTCAATGGCGTAGTTGGGGCACACGTCCGTACAGGTACCAAGACCGATGCAGCCCACAGGGCAGGCCTTTCTTCCGCCTGCCAGAAGCTCTGCTGTACGGCAATCGCCATAGCCCTGATATTCGTACTTGCTCTGGCAATGGCTGCCACCGTTACAGCGCACAACAGCAACGGTATCCTCTCCGTCTGCCGCTACGCCTAAAATTTTTCCGATCTCCTGCTTGCCCTCCTTGGGGGTAGCAGAGCAATCGCTGAGCTGGGCCTTACCCTCGCACAGAGCCTTTGCAAAGCCCGAGCAGCCGGGATATCCGCAGGCACCGCAGTTGGCTCCTGCCAGATGACTTAAAACTTCCTTTTCTCTTTCGTTTTCCTCTACCGAAAGCTTTCGGCTTAAAACGACAATAACCAAGGCAAACAGAGCCGCTACGGCAAGCAGAATTGCCGCGGGAATCAGTATGCCCGAAATCTGAATTGCTAACACCCTTATCCCTCCTTAAAACGCAAGCGACGAGAACGCCGAAAACGCCATTGCCATGATAGCCGCGGCCATCAACGTGATGGGAAAGCCCTGAAATGCCTTGGGAACATCTGCACGGGCAAGCTTTTCGCGCACACCCGCAAGAAGCACGATGGCAAGCGTAAAGCCAAGCCCCGAGAATGCACCGTTCAAGAATGCGCCGAACAGATTGACCGTTACCTCTGCCGCACCGATTTTAATCGCCTCGGTATTGAGCATAGCCACACCGAGAACGGCACAGTTGGTGGTAATTAAGGGAAGATACACACCGAGCGCCTGATACAGCGTGGGGCTGAAGCGTTTGATTACCATTTCTACGATCTGTACAAGAGATGCAATAACCAGAATAAAGGCAATCGTTTTGAGGTAAGTCAGCTCAAACGGAACGAGCAGATATTCGTAAATCACATAGGCAAACACCGAGGCAAGCGCCATAACGAAGGTAACCGCCATGCCCATGCCAAGTGCGGTGTCCGTCTTTTTGGAAACGCCCAAAAAGGGACAGATGCCGTAAAATTTCACCAATACAAAGTTGTTGATCAGCAAGCCGCCTAAAATGATGAGGAAATACTCTTTCATACGTTTTCCTCCTTTGCCTTTGCCTGCTTCTTATGCGCCCTTGCCTCTGTCACTCTGCCGTATACGTAATTGAACAGAGCCATGCAAAGGCCAAGCGTCAGAAAGCCACCGGGCGCCGTGCCGAGCATAGCGATACCGGGGAACCATTCACCCAACAATACAATGCCGCCCAGCTTGCCATATGCGAGAAGCTCACGGATAGAGCCAAGCACCGCAAGCGCCGCGGTGAAGCCAAGCCCCATGGAAAGGCCGTCTACCATAGAGGGTAGCACGGGATTAACGGAAGCAAACGATTCTGCACGGGCAAAAATGATACAGTTTACAACAATCAACGGAATGTACAGCCCGAGTGCCTGATATAAGCCCTCCATATACTTGTTCATCACCATCTCTACGATGGTAACGAAGGTTGCAATAACCAGAATAAAGGCAGGGATACGCACCTTGTCGGGGATGATGTTTTTCAGAAGTGAAATCAGAAGATTGGAGCAAAACAGCACGAAGGTGGTTGCAAGCCCCATACCCACGCCGTTGATGAGCGAGGTGGTAACCGCAAGGGTGGGACACATACCCAGCACCAGACGGAAGGTGGGATTTTCGTTCAACAAGCCGTTTACGGCAATCTGCGATAGTTTTTTATGTTGCATTGACTCCCTCCCTTACCGATTTGCTCTGTAATACGCAATTGCGTTGTTTACTGCGTTGTTCACCGCAGTTGAGGTGTAGGTTGCTCCCGTCATGGCATCCACGCCGTTTTCTCCCTCTCCGCCAAGAGCGAAGCTGTTTTCCAGGATATTCACACCGTAATACTTCTGATAGTGCGTGCCCGAAAAGGCTTTATCGCTCGTGCCCGGGGTTTCACCGTGAGAGCCTGCGCCAAGGCGGACAATCTGATCGTTCTGAATAAACACGTACATCTGTACCTTGCCGCCAAAGCCGCCCGCACCCGTGGCAATCACAACGTATACGTCACCGCTTTCGTTGCTGCCCTTATAGAAGCCGCCGATGTTATCATCCTCTGCACCCTCCAGCTCCGTGAGATTGCTGAGCGAATAAATGGCGGCAATTTTCTTTTCTGTGCGCAGGCGGATATCCTCCTCGGTAAGAGCAGTGAGCTGACTGAAAAAACCAAGCAGAACGCCTGCAATCAATGCAATTGCGCTGAGTACAACCACGCAACGCACCATTTCGTTTTTTACCTTAGGCATTTTTAGCGCCCTCCTTTCCCTTTTTCTGATAGCCAAAGGGTCTGGGATAGATATACTTATCCAACAGGGGGGTGATGAGGTTGCCCAGAAGGATTGCAAAGGAAATCCCCTCGGGCATATTGGTAAAGCTGCGGAGAAGCACGGCTACAAAGCCGATGAACACCGCATATATTACACTGCCCCACACGGTGTTGGGGGAGGTAGCGTAATCGGTTGCCATAAAGATTGCACCAAGCATAAAGCCGCCCGAAAGCACGGTATAGAGCGAGGCGGAAAGATCCCATGCAAACAGCGCAGAGAACACCGCACCCGAAAGCAGAACCAGCACAGGCACACGCCAATGAATGACACGTCGAATGAGCAGATACAGGCCGCCGAGCAGCAGTGCAAGCGCACTCGTTTCGCCGATACAGCCGCCAACGTTGCCCAAAAAGAGATTTAAGTACGAGGCATCACCCGTTACCAGGGGAGTTGCGCCCGTTACCGCATCTGCGCCGCCCATGCCTGTAAAAATCGCTCCTGCACCCGTCCAATCCACGGGATTCATAAATCTGCCCATTGCGGTAGAGAAGGAAAGCAGTAAAAACACACGAGCCGCCGCCGCAGGATTTGCAAAGTTTTTACCGAGACCGCCAAAGGGCATTTTTACGATAAGCATTGCAAATACACCGCCGAAAACGGGTACGTAGAAGGGAACGAGGGGCGAAAGATTCAAGCCGAGAATCACACCCGTTACCGCCGCCGATAAATCACTCAGCGTGCAGGGCTTTTTGCGAAGAGCAGTAAACAGAAGCTCCGAAAGCATACAGCTTGCCACCGAAAGCAATACAACCACCAACGAGCGAAGCCCGAAGAAGTAGATGCCTGCAGCAAGCGCAGGAGCAAGCGCAATCAGCACATCCCGCATAATGCTTCTTGTGCTGTGCGTCGCCGTGATATGCGGCGAGGAGGACATCATCAGTTTTTTATCCGACATAATTGCTTTTCCTCCTATCATATATATTACGCGTGCGTATAATCTTTTTGGCAAGGCGGATGCTCTGCACCAAGGGACGCTTTGCGGGGCAGATGTATGCACAGCTGCCGCACTCAATGCAATTCATTGCACCGTATTTTTTAGAGCCCTCAAAATCTCTTGCAAGCGCATATCCGTCGATGTACATGGGCATCAGGCGCATGGGGCATACGCTTGCGCACTTGCCGCAATTGATGCATACGCTTGCCTGATCGGTATTGACCTCCTCTGCCGTTAAAAACAGCAGCGACGAGGTCGCCTTACCCACACATTGCTTTAAGTTGTGCTGAGAAAAGCCCATCATCGGACCGCCGGAGAGCATCTTGACCATTTCGGCATCCTCTTTTAAGCCGCCAACGGCTTCCAGCACCTGCTCGTACGAAAGGCCTGTCCGCACCCAATAGTTGCCGGGGTTGTTTACTGCACCGCCCGAAACGGTCATGACACGCTCGTAGCAGGGAATACCCAGCTTGCAGGCACGGTATACCGCAAAGGCAGTTTGCACGTTGCATACCACCACACCGATATCGGCAGGCAAGCCGCACGCAGGCACCCTTCTGCCCGTAGCCGCATAAATGAGCTGCTTTTCAGCACCCTGCGGATATTTCGTTTTTAATACGGTTACCCCTACCGAGCCGTTTTTCTGCAAAGCCTGAACGGAAAGGGGCTTGTTTTCCTCCACACCGATGAAAACGCTTTGCACGTTCAACGCCTTGGCAAGGTATTTTACACCCTCGCAAAGCTCCTCGGTGTATTCCTGCATCACGCGGTCGTCACAGGTGATATAGGGCTCGCATTCTGCCGCATTGATCAGCAGGGTATCCACCACCTTATCCTTGGGGGGATTGACCTTCACGTGCGTGGGGAAGGAAGCACCGCCCATGCCGACGATGCCGCAATCGTATAT
>JAFQWR010000196.1 GCA_017407365.1 Clostridia bacterium | reverse complement strand
TTGCCAGAACCCGAAACACAAACAAAGACAAGGATAAGTGAGGTGTATTTAGTAAATGGCTAGAATTGCTGGTGTAGACTTACCCAATGATAAGAGAGTGGAAATCGGTCTGACCTATATCTACGGTATTGGTCGCACCAAATCAAACGAGATCCTTCAGGGAACGGGCATCAACCCCGACACCCGCGTTAAGGATCTGACCGAAGAAGAAGTCAGCGCAATCAGAGAGTACATTGAGAAGAATCTGGTTGTAGAAGGCGACCTTCGCAGAGAAGTATCGCTCAACATTAAGCGACTGATGGAAATCGGTTGCTATCGCGGTGTTCGTCATCGTCGTGGCTTGCCCGTTCGCGGTCAATCCAGTAAGCGTAATGCACGTACCCGTAAGGGCCCCAAGAAAACCGTGGGCAGAAAGAAAAAGTAATAAGGAGGTTATACAATGGCTAAAAATACCAAAACTACGACGAAAAAGCGTAAAATTACTAAAACCGTCGATAAAGGAGCCGTTCACATTCAATCCTCCTTTAACAACACCATCGTTACCATCACCGATGCAAACGGCAACGCACTTTCCTGGTGCAGCTCCGGTAGCCTTGGCTTCCGCGGCTCCAAGAAGAGCACCCCGTTCGCAGCGCAGATGGCAGCAGAAAAGGCAGCACGTGCTGCTAAGGAATACGGTCTCCGCACGGTAGAGGTATTCGTGAAGGGCCCCGGTCAGGGAAGAGAAGCAGCAATCCGCGCATTGCAGGTTTGCGAGCTTGAGGTTACCATGATCAAGGACGTTTCGCCCATTCCCCACAACGGTTGCCGTCCCCCCAAACGCAGACGTATTTAAGGAGGTTATAGAATATGGCTAGATATACCGGTTCTGATTGTCGCCAGTGCCGCCGCGAGGGTGGCAAGCTCTTTTTGAAGGGCGACAAGTGCTACAGTGCAAAATGCCCCTTCCTCAGCCGTCCCACCATTCCCGGACAGCACGGTGCAGGAAGAAGAAAGGTCTCCGAATACGGCTTACAGCTGCGTGAAAAGCAGAAGGTAAAACGTATCTACGGTCTGCTCGAAAAGCAGTTCCGTATGGTGTTCGAGCGCGCTGAAAAGATGAAAGGCGCAACGGGTGAAAATATGCTCATCCTGCTCGAGCGTCGTTTAGATAACGTCGTATACCGTCTTGGTCTTGCGAAATCCCGTTCGCAGGCTCGCCAGATCGTAAACCACGGTCACATCACGGTAAACGGTAGAAAGGTTAACATCCCCTCCTACATTATCAAAGCCGGCGACGTAATCGCCGTTAAGGAAAATAAAAAGGAAAACAACTACTTCAAGGCTGTTAGCGAAAGCGTTAAGCTCACCATTCCCGGCTGGCTCGTTTACGATGCAGAGAAGATGGAAGGCAGAGTGCAGGCATTGCCTCAGCGTTCGGATATCGACGCAACGATCTCCGAGAACATGATCGTCGAGTTGTACTCCAGATAATTTCCGCGTGTCTTGCTTTTGCAGATACGGCTACTGCTATTATTTAGCAGTGTACCTTTGCCGGACGTAGTATTTCGGCAAAGTGTACCACTATAACAGGAGGTTACCCTAAATGACGGATATTGAGAAGCCCAGCATTATGGAAATCGAAACGCCGAAGATCACTGTGGAAGAGGGCGAAACACACGCCTATGCCCGCATCGTGGCAGAGCCGCTGGAGCGCGGCTTCGGCATTACGCTCGGTAACTGCTTACGTAGGATCCTGCTTTCGCAGCTTCCCGGCGCAGCTGCCATCGGCATTCGTATTGAGGGCGTCAAACACGAGTTTTTTACCGTTCCCGG
This sequence comes from Clostridia bacterium, assembly GCA_017407365.1. Taxonomy (GTDB): domain Bacteria; phylum Bacillota; class Clostridia; order Christensenellales; family HGM11417; genus RGIG2219. The sequence goes on along the minus strand of JAFQWR010000196.1, from coordinate 10,701 downwards.
TGTCAAGGAAGACGTCACCGAGATTATCCTTAACATTAAAAATCTTGCCGTAAAAACGACCAACACCGACAGAAATTTCCGCAAGCCCATCTATATCAAAATGGAAGGTCCTTGCCAGATTTATGCCCGTGATTTCCTGCCCGATGCAGAAATTGAAATCTTAAATCCCGACCTGTATATTGCCACCTTAGAGGAAGGCTGCAAGTTCGAGATGGAGGTTACCATCGGCAGAGGCCGCGGCTACAAGTCGGCTGATTTCAACAAGAGCGAAAAAAATCCCATCGATTTTATTCCCATCGATTCCATCTACACGCCTGTTAAAAAGGTGAACTACAACGTAGAATCCACCCGTGTAGGTCAGAGCATCGACTACGATAAGCTGATCTTAGAGGTTACCACCAACGGTGCCTTCTCCGGTCGTGAAATCGTTGCTCTTGCTGCCCGCATCATGGAGCAGCACATCAGTCTGTTTGTCGGTCTTACCGAAAATATGTCGGATATCGACATCTTAAAGCCCACCGCAACGAGCGATACCAAGGTTCTTGAGATGAACATCGAGGATATGGATCTTTCCGTTCGTTCGTACAACTGCTTAAAGCGTGCCGGCATCCACACCGTCGAGGATCTCACCAAGAAATCCGAGGACGATATGTTGAAGGTAAGAAACCTTGGCAGAAAGTCGCTTGATGAGGTAATTCACAAGCTGGCTTCCTATGGCTTAGGCTTACGTAGCAAGGACGAATAAATTCCGTGACTGAGCTGCTCTCCATAGGCTCAGGCATTCGGCGGCATCTTAGCCGCAATATTTTAAGGAGAATATTAAAGGAGTACGATCAAAATGGCTGAATACAGAAAACTCGGCAGACCGACCGATCAAAGAATGGCTCTTATTCGTAACCAGGTTTCGGACCTTCTCTGGAAGGGCAGAATCGAAACGACCTACGAAAAAGCTCAGGAAGTTCGTCGTGAAGCCGAAAAGATCATTACCCTTGCCATCAGAAGCTACAAGGATACCGTTACCGTAACCAAAACGGTGAACCAGGTTGAAGTAGTTAAGGTTAAGGGCAGCAAAGAAAAACAGAAAGTTGTTACCCGTGTTGAGAAGGAATTCATCAACGACGGCGCTAAGAAGCTTGCTGCAAGAAGAAGAATCATGGCTTTCGTTATGGACCGTCAGGAAGAGCGTCTGCCCGACGAAACCAAGACCGCTTACAAGATGAGAACGGGCGATATCAATCATCCCCTGGTTGAAAAGATCTTCAACGAGCTTGCTCCCAAATACGCTAAGCGTGCAGAGGAGCTCGGTCAGGGCGGTGGCTACACCCGCGTAATCAAGCTGGGCGCTCGCCGCGGTGACAATGCCGAAATGGCAATCGTAGAATTGGTTTAATTTTACACATAAAGAGTCGTAACCCAAATAGGGGCTACGGCTCTTTTTTTTATGCAGATTATCCCCTGTATGGGACAAAAACCGTTTGGCACGGCAGTTTGCTTGACTTTTAGAAGATAGCAGAGTATACTGATGTTGAGGTGGATTATGGATAAAAATAAACTGAACGACTTGATGCTTGCAATTGCTACGACTTTGTCGCTCTTTCTCATAACATTCAGTGTATATCTTTCTGCGTTCTATCCGGACGGGGTATTTCTGCAGATTCTGTACTTTTTTCTGGCTATTGCCATTCCGGTGGGCTTTCTGGTCACCTACATCATCTTCCGTAAGCGCTACCCGCGTGCACTGCTGCATGGCATCGGCTCTGCCTGTACGATTTTTCTTTTGCTTGCAATCGGTGTGCCGCTCAGCTTGATTGTAAATAAATACTATATGCCCGCTTATATCATTTTGCTTTGTCTGCTTACTGCATGCACGTTGCAATCGGCTTTCACAAGTAAAAGGGTACGGAACGTATTCACGGTCATTATTCTCTGCTTGGTTTTTTCGGGCAGCCTTTCACTTGCAGGCGGTATTGTGTATCACGAATGGCAGGATAAAATCTCCATTGTAAACATCGAAAATATCAACGTACACAATTACCTTGCATTTGACAGGAATGCGGATATTGCAAGGCTGCCCAAAGAGGCTTCCCTGCGGCTGTCGGGTTCAAACCTTCCGGTGATAAACGGCGCAGCGGCAATGTTCCCCATGTATTCCTCCTTTGTGGAGGCAACCTATCCTGCTTATGCGGTGGGAGGTCTGAATCATCGGAACAGCCCATACCGCTACACGAACACCGTTGCAGGATACGAAGAGCTTGTATACGGCGAAACGGATATTATGATCGGAGTAAGCCCCTCGGCGGCGCAGATCGCCTTTGCAGAGGAGCAGGGAAAGCAAATAGAGGTGATTGAAATAGGCAGAGAGGCATTTGTGTTCTTTGTCAATTCCAAAAACAGCATAAAATCGCTTTCACAGGCGCAGTTACGCGAGATTTACGCAGGTAAGGTTACCAACTGGAGGGAGGTCGGCGGGGATAATCTGAACGTTCAGCCCTTCCAGCGCAATCCGGGAAGCGGAAGTCAAACGGCGTTGGAATCGTTTATGGGGGATATCCCCCTGATGACGCCTCCCACCGAATTGGTGCATGGCTTGATGATAGGAATTATCGAGCGGGTAAGCGATTATAAAAACTATCGCGGCGCAATCGGCTTTTCTTTTTTGTATTACGCCTCAGCCCTTGTTGGAAACCCCGATATCCATATTCTTTCGGTAGAGGGGGTTGCTCCCAGCGCACAGACGATTGCAGACGGCTCCTATCCCATCACAAGACCCGTTGTGCTTGCCGTCACACACCGCACGCCCGAGATAAATGCCTTTATTGATTGGGTTCTTTCTCCCGAGGGGCAGTATCTGGTTAAAAATTCGGGCTATACCCCCATACGCAATGCAGAGCTGAGCTGATGAGGCAGAGCCTTCATCCCGTAAGCGCAAAACCGGCTCGGATTTGCATCAGACTTTGATGCCGTTTCTCTCTTATAGGATCGCAGACAAACAAGGAAAAAAACAGGGTAAAGAGCGCCTCGCAGGGCGCTTTTTGCGTTTGCAGAGCAGAAAAAAAGAGCGTCGGAGCAATTTTTTTGCAAAAGGGGTTGACAAGATGCCTATTGTCGGTTATACTATACATAGGCTAATGCCGCAGCAAAGGAGGATTATTATGAAAAAACTAGCGGTTCTTTTACTTTCTGTGTGCATCCTGCTCGGCACCGCCGGATGCTATTTTGTGGATGGCGGCAAGTTCAGCACACTAAAAGGCACCTATCAGCTCACCACGCTTCACCGTAGCTATCAGGATGTGGAAATCGGATCTGTGGATGTTCTGCAAACCAAGGAGATCGTTGCATATCTGATTATTTACAGCCAATCGGAGGCGTATTACGTCTACGGCGATAAAAACAACGAGCTTACCTGCTATCAGGTGAGCATTCGCCTTGAATACAGTCAGGAAAATTCTTCGCTTGTAGAGTACGTCACCTTCCGTGATGGCGACGGTGGACACCTTGGCTATCACAAAAAGAACAAAACGCTTTCGCAGCAGCTTCCTGCCTTCACCATTGCAGGCTACGGCAGAAATTACAGCGAAACCACAACCTACACCCGTGTCAGCACGGCGGCAGATCTTTCCTACGTGCAACAAAAGCTTAGTGTAACGCTGACGCCCGTCAGCGGTGTGGCTGTGCCCAGACCGTAATTTGCGTAATGCACAAAAAATCCGACCTTCCCGTTAAGGTCGGATTTTTCTTCTTGTACCAAAAATTCCCCCCTGCTTATTCCCTCGTAAAATAATGATATTCCTGCTGTGCGAAGAAAAGCAGAGGGAAGAAAACTCCCGCTCTTTCAGGGGGTGCGGTGCTCCAAAAAAACAGGCTGTTCCAAGGCGGAATAATTCCCTGAATCTCTCTTTTGGGTTTACACGTCTGTTTTAAGACGCAAAAAGGGCTCAAATTTCAACAAAGAGCGCTTCGCAAAGACTTAGTCGGGAACGGCTTGTGCAGGTAATTCTGAACGCAAAAAAGAGCCGTACAAGGGAGACGGCTCTGTTTCTTTTATTCGCGTCTTAAAAAATAATCAGGTAGGAGAGCAGCCGGGGTAGAGGGGCAGCTCAAAGTAGGTAGAGCAGATTTCCTGGTTGTATTCCTGGCAGGGAGGAATGGGACAGTATCCGTAAGAGGGTACAAGCAGCTCAACCTGCACCGTCACCTTCAGAATCAGCGTCATGCAAACGGTCAGCGTAAAGGTGTTTGTGCCGCTATATGTACCCTCGGGGCAGACGGCACCAACAACCGCCTCAATCTGGTAGGGAATGACAGACGCCTCGGGCACGTGCAGAATCACGTCAACGGGAACGGAGATATTGCCCGTTGCCTTGCCCTCCGTGCCGTTGTCATCCGTGTAAAGCACCTCAATGGGTGCGGTGACCGTTGCCCTGATGCATGCAAACTTCGGCCGCTCCTCCAAGCGGTCTACCGTAAGGTTGGTGACGGTGCCCGTGCCGCCCACGCTTTTCGCACTTAAAAAGGTAAGCGGAACGGTGGGGTTTTCAGGCGTATACGAGTTAACGGTTAAAGCAACATTCTCTTCTGTGGTCTGCCGCATACAGGCATCAAAAACCTTCTGCGCCTGCAGGCATACCTTTTCGCACAGACCGTTCATCGGGTTGCCGTTGATGCACCCGGGAAAACGGTCAGACTGAAAGTTATTGTAAAACGACATAACGACCTCCTATGTAGGGTTTTCCCTATCATAGTGTATGCGAAAAAAGAAAGAAAGGGAACAAGACAGAGAATTTACTTGCAAAATTTTGCAAAAAAGGGTACAATGATGGCATGAAGGTTTTTGCAATCAGCGATCTACATATGTCTAACAGCTGTGATAAGCCCATGTATATCTTTGGCGCAAGCTGGCAGAACTATCTGGAGGAGATCACAGCCGATTGGCGTGCACGTGTGGAGGAGGGTGACGTTGTTCTGCTCTCGGGCGATCTTTCGTGGGCGCTCCGTATGGAGCAGGCTCTGCCCGATCTTCAGCTTCTTGCAGGGCTCCCCGGCAAAAAGGTGCTGCTCCGAGGCAATCACGATTATTGGTGGAGCACCATCTCCAAGGTCAGAAACGTGCTTCCCGAGGGTATTTTTGCCGTGCAGAATGACGTTCTGCGTATCGGCAGGCTGCTGATATGCGGCACCCGAGGGTGGACGGTGCCCGACGGAAAGGAAACGGAGGACGACCGCCGTCTGTTTGCCCGTGAGTGTGAGCGCTTAAAGCTTACCCTTGCGGCGATGCAAAGGGAGCGCACCCCCGAGGATATCGTAGGTGTTATGACGCATTTCCCGCCCTTCAATGTGAACCGCACGCCCAACCCCTTCTGGCAGGCGATTGAGGAGGCAAAGCCGAATTTTGCAGTATACGGTCATTTGCACGGCAAGGATTGCCGCAGCGATCTTGTCGTTACCCGTGCAGAAATCCCCTACTATCTCACCTCGTGCGATCAGGTAGGCAATAAGCTGGTGCAGATATGGGAGATAGAGCCGTAATTTTTTTCTGCGCATTCCAATAAACGGCAATTTTTAATTGTTATATAAGTAAAGAAGGGAGGCAATGCTTCCTGAAAATAATAAGGAGATTCCATTATGAAAAAGGTTCTTACGTTACTTCTCGTTTGTATGCTCGCATTTGCCTTCACCGGCTGCGGTCAGTTTTTTGAGGATTTTGTAAATTCTCCCGGCGCAAAGTACAATCAGAAGATGTCTGAGGCAACCGCCTATCAGGTAGAAATGACCTATCAGTTTGGCGAAGAGGATGTCATCTATGTGGATTGCACCGTAAAGGATGGCTCCTACGCATACGTGTTTACCAAAACGCAGGATATTTTAGGCGGCCTCTTTGAGGTAGAAAGCGCCATCGTATACCGTGAGCTGTGGACGCCCGAAATGCACTACCGCATTCAGGAGCCCAACACCTCGCTTCTGCCCGTAGGCGTTTATGTTCCCTACACCTATGCAAACGTACCCGAGGGCAAAAACCCTGCGGAATGCGAGGAGAATGCAATTTACTACTACACCAACATCGTAACTCTTTCCTCCTGGCTCAGCGGCTTTGTTGCACCCGTTGAGGAAGAGGTAGATGGCAAAATTCTGCGCAAGGTAGCTGTGGGTGATACCGCAACCTACTGGTTTGACGAAAACGACCTTCTCGTGAAGTTTGTCTACTCCGACAGCGAGGGCAATTCCTACAAGCTCACCTACGACAACTATGTGTTCGATAATATCGATGAAAGTGCGCTTGCAATCCCCACCGCTCCCCTCTATCAGCAGGTAAACGAAGAGGATTTAAACTTCGATTTCTCCCTCGTGCACTGATATCTGAAACGGACAGGGCGAAAGGCTCTGTAATGGCAATCACAATCACACTGCATAAAAGAAAATCAAGAGCTCTGCCGTAGCGGCAGGGCTCTTTTTTTGTGCATTGATTCATACAAAAGAAAACGCTTGCATATTGCTACACGGTATGATATAATATCATAGAAATAAAGCTTGCTAGGAGAAAGAGGATGGAAGCGAAAACAAAGAAAAGCTTACTCTGGATAGTTGTTGCTGTTGTGATGGCTATTGTTTTGTTTGTCATTTATGTAGCTGTCGCTAAGCCTCAATTCTGGCGCATGATGCGCGACGATATTCCGCATTACAAATGGTTGAATTACGGAGATTATGATTACGGATATCAAGGGATAAGATTCAATAACACTACGACTAATGAAAGCTTTAGAAGCGAAAGATTTGTGATGGAGTTATATGAGGGTGGGTATAGTTATTGCAATGAATTGACTTTAGAGCATCAAACAAAGGAAATGAGTCTTTTGCAACCGCGTGTATTAGAATGGGTTAATGCTGTTAAAGAGTATTTCGGATCAAGTATACGCTTTACTTATGATTCTGTTAAGCTGTTGGATCGTAATGAATCTATACCGCATATAGATAGAAAACTTGAAAGTTTTAAGAATGCTAGGTATTGGGTAAATGTTAAAAACACTGATTTATGTGAAGTGCCCTATATCTTAAAAAAAATGGATATTTATATAGATATAGGACTCTATTCCAAAAAATTACTTATTGAGGTTCAACGGGTTATGCGCTTAGAGGATGGGTATTCGTATAATATCACTTACTGGATGTCTTTTGGAGAAAAAGGAGAGGAAGCGACATGGGAAAAAAGATTCTAATTGGTTTTTTAGTATTATGTATATCATGTTTTTTGATTCATCAATTACCTTTCACTTATGCTGAAGAGTTAGGACAAACTACTACTCAAATGCTAAATACCGATACACCAAATGGATTAAGTATCTTTGAATATGTAGAAGAGTTTAATGATCGTAATGGGATGAAGTGGAGTGATATAGATGTTTTCTCTGGACCTTATGTTACTCCAGGGACTTATTTTCAAAATGGTTGCTCATTTGAACTAAATGTGGCTTCATCTAGTTTTATTACAGAAATAACAGAGGATGACAATATTACTAAAATCATTCCGAAACAATTTTTTATAAATAATAGTAATGTTTTAGAAATAGGTCAAGAATATGGGTATTATATTTACACGAGAGATGTAACAGAGGATGATAGATATAGTACGGTAATTCTTTTTAATGTGATAAGGGAAAGCAATCAAAATGAAGATTATTGGCTTTCGGTTAAAATAGAAGTTCTTTTACGGATGGACTATTTATATGTTACAGACAACGAGTCTTTCCGTGTTAAACAAATTGATTATGAAGCTATTGATACGCATGTGACAGGTATTGCTAAATTATCAGAGGGCTTAACAGGAACTGTGATACCTATGATAAGAAGTAGTATTACAACTGGAAATGTTGGCAATAAAATTCTTTCGCTTTCATACGAAGAATCTACAGAATTAGACGTAAAGGATATTTCCTTTCTTGCTAATGTCTATAACTGTAATTCCTTGAATATTGGGGATATGAATTATCAGCCGATGAATGACTATGGGTATTTTCTGATTGGTAACGAATATGATTATTCGGCAACCGTGAAAGAAAGTATTGGTATTGAGCAGTCGGTAAAAAATATCTTGAACGGGATAGACGCTGATGCAGTGGTAACTGCTTTGGGTGTTTTGGGTGAAAAGAACAGTTTTTTAGCTGAACTGAAAGACCTGATAGAAGAAGGCATGGATTTTTGCGGTGCTTACGGTACAGCTGTTGAAATACTGTTGGAATTGGACGAGATTGTTGATACGGCAATACAAGGCGTTACATACAATAGTACAAGCCAAAATTACTATTTTGATGATGTTTATAATTATAATACAAGGGCTACGCAATACGAGGAATACGGCACGCTTCTGAAATCGGCGGCTATGATGATTGATTCTCCCGATGACAAAGAGCTACTGTTTCGTGTAGGAGATTATGCAAAAGCAAAGTTCCTGTTGTCGCATACCGATAAAGAGAATTTGAGTAAAGAGTATTGCAAAATTGATCTTTCTGTTGCCATGAAAATTGTAGGCTCGTCCGGTAGTGAGATAGGTGTTATTTCTGACCCTGTGGAATTTGCTGTCAGTGATCCCGAGGTTCATACGATGCAGCCGTTTGGTAGCAATGCTTATTATGTGATGCCAAATGAGCAAATGGATTACATTATGACTCCCGATTATTCATCGGAATATTCCTTTTCTTTTGGTGACGCCTCGGTGGAATTATATATTGATGATACCTTGATTCCTGTAATAAACGGAAAAGCCTCCGTGACCTTAGAGGAAGGCGTGGATTATGCCGTAACGATTGCTAATGCAGGAATGGAAAGACAATACGGTACAGTGTATATTGATTGTGATATCGATTATTCACAAGCTTTTTCATTAGAGGCTGGCAAAACAAAGATTTTGAAGGTGCAAGGAGTTGGTTCGCTCGATTTATTGCTGACCACGAATAGTAATGATATTCAAATTGTTGCCTTGTATGATTTCCAGTTAGCGCCGCTACAGGTTAATATCAATGCCCGAGAATTCCATTTGCGCACTACGAACAATCTTTGCCACATTTTAGTAAAGAATGTATCGGATACAGCGAAAACCGTATCTATTGAGGATAAAGGATTAACCGAGTTGAATACAGAGGACGGTGTGGAGATTGCTGCAGGAGAAATCAGCGAAAGATATTCTTTTACAGCCGATACAAGCGGTACGTTTATTTTTACATTTGGCGGAAGGACAGATTATTCCTTATTTGTGTATTCCAATGCATGGACAATCAAACCGTATCAGTTAATGGTTACGGCGGATTACAAATGCGTTAAACTGAATATGCAAGACGGTGAAACGGTATTTATTCGTTTTGACAAAAGCAGTTTGTCTTATGCTGATGCATATAGTTTGCAGTTTTATTATACAGCACAGCAAGGAAATATCTGGATAATAAACGGAGAAACAACTACTGCTTCCTCTATGACAGTGCGAAGAGGCAATTCTGTGTCTATTGGTTTAGTTCTTCCTGATGGCAGCGTTTCATATATCACGCAAGCCAATCTTCAGAATGATAAGGCGGGAACCTGTGCGGTAAGAAGCAATGGCGTATTGGAAATTAGCAATATGGCACAGCTTAGCTCTCTTAATATTCAAATTTATACAGGAGTATGGATAGAGGACGGTTCAGGTATAATTATCCCGGAAACAGCTACATTTGTTGTTGATATATATATCGAGGAAGAGGTCAATCAAGCTATTACAGTGTTTAATGATCAAACCGGTTTTGGCTTGATCGTGGATAATGATTACATTTCAGGACTGACAGTTACCTTTAAAAATGCAGCGCTTGAGAAACAATGTAAAATAAACTGTGACAACCTCGTAGATGAAAAGATAAATCTGCTAGCCTATTCTAAATACTTCAGTACGTCATATCATGTTGTTTCTATGAGAGTAGATAGCATTATGTACCATTTGTCGCTTGAGGCTAATACGACTGCTATATCAGATATAAGTAATAATGTGTGGGGAGTTCAGATTCAGAATTTATCGGTAAATGCTTTTTTTGCAGAGGGTAGCACTACGGAAAGATATAATATCTCCTGCGAGAGGCACTTACGAAATCTCGCCATGGTGAGTACGCAAAGGGTTTATGTGAATTTATTAAACTCGATAAATTTGGCTTCTGCGTGGACGCCGATAAAAAGCTTTTACGGTGAATTTATGGGAAATTCTCTGTCGATCAATTCCCTCGACATCAATCTTGATACGAGTGCCGCGAGTGCAGAAGATGACTCGTCAGGAATAAATTATGGCTTGTTTGGAATAAATTATGGGGAGATCCATCATCTTACTGTAAATAATGCAACTGTCAGCAGCAATTCATTGCATTCAACAACATGGTCAAATGTAGGAATTATTGCAGGAACAAACTACGGAGATATTCATTCTGTCAATGTAAACAATAGTAATTTGCAGTGCCATAGGTATTGCTCTAATATTGGTGGTATTGTCGGTAAGAACCTTGGCGGAAATATAAATATCTGTACAACAAATAATGTTGATATTTACGGCAATGGCGATATGGGTGGTATTCTTGGTACAAGTAATGGAGGTACTATAAATAATTGTAGTACATATAATGTCGAAGTTCGTCTTTATGTTGTATATACGAACCGATCTGCCGGAGGTATTGCCGGAACATTGACAAATTACGCAACGTT
>JAFQWR010000195.1 GCA_017407365.1 Clostridia bacterium | reverse complement strand
CCCATTCGAAGTCAACCGAGGTGTTGGAGGCAAGCTTACGGAAGGTTTCACCCGTGCCCTCCATCATAGCGAGGTTACCCTGAACGAAGTTGTTGTAGCTATCGTAGGTCTGCCAGTTTTTGGGATAGTAGGAGTTCTTTTCGTTGATCAGGTTGATGTACTGCTCGAACGCTGCACCGTTGGGATCAAAGATCTTCTTGTAAACCGCGCGGCAGAGCTCCTCGCTGTCTACCATACCGTTTTTACGGATTACGTCCGTTTCATCAAAGTAAGCGGAAAGCAGGCTGGATTCCAGAACGATGTCGTACCACTGATAGGTGGTTAAGAATACTGCCTTACCCTCTTCGCCGTTGAAGAATTCGGAGAGTGCCTTCTGGCAAGCCATAAATTCTGCATAGGTTGCGGGAACCTTGTAGTTTTCGCCGAAGCAAGCCTTAAAGATGTTTTTGTTGTATGCAATACCTACGGGGATACGCTCTAAATTTACGTAGTAGTAGCCGCCGTCAGACTGCTGAGCGCCGTACATTTCGTCGCCGAAAACGTCGAACCAGGTGTTGTACTCAGGCGCATAGGGGTTCTTCTTGCTCAGATACTGACCGAGCTCTACATAGTAATCCTGACCGAGGTCATTGTAGATTACGCCACCGTTCTGATACAGAATGTCGGGAGCCGTTTTTGCCGTAAGCAGGGGCTTACAGGAGCTACGGTCGCCGTTCATCGAGGTAACGCTGATCTGAACGTCGTATTCGGGGTGCGTCTTTTCCCATTCCTCGCACAGCTTTTCCAGCGTGTTGTAGGGGAAGGGGTTTGCTTCACTCTGCTCCATCGAAAGCGTGGTGTTGAAGTTACCGATGTCACCGCCGCCGTCAACCACGATTACCTTTTTTTCGGTGGGGTCCTTAACACGGCTGCAACCGAAGAAGGTAAAGAGCATTGCAAATACAAGAATTGCTACAAGTATTTTTTTCATGGTTTTTCCTCCATTTAATAATTTCTAATTCAAATCCTCCGCTGTGCCTTTTGCAATTATTCCACTGCAATCAGCCCAAGCTCGGATAAGGTTACACTGCAATCAAACGTTCCGGGGACCTCCCAACCAAAGTTGGTGGAGCCTACCGTAAAGTCGCCCAGCGTGTAGCCGGGGAACAAGCCTCTGCTCTGCGCCTCCATAATAGCCGCCTTGAAGTAGGGCAAAAGATCTACGTTGACGGAAACCTCCTCGCCAACGGTGACACCCTTCTTTAAGTAAGCATTGCCGGGGAGCGTATAAATGAGCATACCCGTGCCCGACGAAAGCCCGTTATCGAAGAATACATTTCCTCCTCCCAGCACACCGTCCGAACGGTTGTCGTACAGAGGAACGCCAATCCAGATAAAGTCCCTTACGCCCGGCTTTTTGCTGTTGAGGGTAAGATACCAGGTGATCTGTGCGGCGTGCCTTGCCGAAACGTAGCTATCGCCCATCAGGTTGAGGCATTCGTTGATTTTTGCACGGAAGCGCATACGGAATTCGGATATATCCGAAAGATTTACGCTTTTGCCCGTTTCGCTGAACACCTGCTCGATAAGAAGGTGCGGCCAGAGCTGACCGTCTACACGGGGCGCGTCGTATTCTGCCCCTGCGTGCACGGCAAGGGTGATACTGCCTGCGCTTGTATCCACCGCCACCGTTTTGCCTGCATTCGTGTAAAGATACTGCCCCTTTGCCTGCTCGGTGAAGGTGTAGTTCTCCTTAGAGCCGAAGGAGTTTTCCTCCTTGGTGCCCCACTGTGCAAGACGCCAAGCAAATTTGCCCTCTGCCTTGCCGCCGTAATCCAGAACGTTGTAAACGGTATAATCGGAATTGTTGATGATGTTTTCCTCAGGGACGCCCTCGATACCGTTCTGAATACCCATTACGCCGAAGCCGTTCTGAAAGGAGGCATCCGTTAAAAGATTGTTTTCCATATTTTGACCCTTATTGTCCCCACACGCGGTGAGCGAAAAAGCGAACGCCACACACGCAAGGACAGCGGCAATCAGCCGAAATTTTTTCATTGTACTACCTTTTATCCGCAGATTGTTCCGATGATATTTGCCACATAGCAACGGGTAAGGAAATCGTTGGGGTGATTGATGTTGTTGGCTAATAAATCCACACCGCGCTTATGCTTATACAGCTCCTGACTGAGCGTCATCATATCCACGAGCGCAACACGCTCTACCGTATTTGCCAGCTCACGGTCGTATGCGAGATACTGAGGAGTAAACGAGGTGTTTTGCGGCGATTCGGGATTTGCCAAGATGGTAGAAATCAGAACGATATCGCAATTGGGTGCGTATTCACGGATTGCTCCGATGATGCGCAACACGTTGTCAGTATAGGTGGTGGCAGGCACACGCAGGGAGCCGTCATTCATACCAAAGCCAACGATGGCAAGATCGGGGATATTGCCATTCATTGCCGTGGGAAGTGCAGCTGCAATGTTCGTTAAGCCGTCCGAGCTCATCCAACCGCCAACGGAGCCGTTGTAAAGGTTTACCTTGCTGCCGTATTTAGCGGTTAATTGGTTTGCAACACCCTGCGGATAGGTGGGCAGATACGGAGCAATACCCAGCTTACCCGAGGAGTTTGCCCCCGTAGAGATGCTGTCGCCAAACACGAAAAGATTGATATCCTCGCCCTTTTTGAGCTTTGCCATGGCATTGGGGATATCCTGCGATTGCACAGTGGGCTTAACCCCCCATGCGCCTTTATGCTTATAGGTTACGTTGACCTGCTGCATCACAAGACCAACGCCCTCGGTAAATGCAATGTTGCTGCCGGGATAGGGCGCATAGCCGTAATCCTCTCCTCCCTCACCACGCAGGTTTGCTTCCGTCATAAAGGGCATGGTGGAGCTTGCCGTTGCCTTGAAGGTGGAGCCCTCTACGGTATATTCAGAGGGATCGTAGGTGGTTTCGAGGGAATAATTCTTTACCTCGATAATCTCGGTAGGAGCAAACAAAAGGTTGCCCTTGATTTCGCCCGTTGCGTCGTCCTTTACCAGCACGACGGGCTCGTTATACACAGTTTCTCCCTCCCAGAAGGGATCAAAGGGATTGTACGCCTTGGGCGTTTCGGGCTTATCGCCGCATCCGCCGCAGGCAAAAAGCATTACGCCTGTCAAAACTATAGCTCCTAACTTTTTAATAATTTTCATAATCTTCTCACCATTTTTTAAGAAAAGACGGAGATGTCAGCCGCATCCCACGCAAAGCGGAATACGGCTGACAGAGCCCCGTTTGTTTACGTTGCTACAACAGCAACTCTAAAATTTAACGCTTTTTGGAAGCAACCAGAGCGCAACCGATGATTGCTAACAGAGCGAAGCCGCCTACGGAGCTGCCGCAAAGGGGCTTGGAGGTGCCGGGCTCGTCGCCGGGCTCATCGCCTGCGTTTTCGAGGTTAGCAATAACAGCCTCTAAGGTAGCTACTGCGCTGTAGTTGGTTACCATAGCCTGCTCTTCTGCGGAAAGTGCAGCATAAGCGGTTTTGATTTCAGCGATCTGAGCCTTAACAGCGTCAACGGTTTCGAGAGTAACCTCGGAGCCCTTGGGAAGCTCAGCGATCATCTTGCTGACTACGGTGTAAGCGTCGTCGCCTGCAACAGCGGGGATTTCGCCCTTAGCGTCTACCTTGTTGATGGTCTTAACGGTACCTGCGTGGGTGCCGTTCATAGCTAATACGAGGTAGCCGAGGTAACGATCTTCTTCGGGGAGGAGCATACCGTCTGCACCAATACCAAGCGAGGTATTGAGAGCGCCCTTTTCGATTCTGGTATCCTGCAGGGTAACACCGTTGATGGAAATACGGAGATAATCCTTAGCCTGACCGGCGATCGTTTCGGTGTACATGCTCAGTCTTACGTTGATGTCTTCGCCTACTTCGTAGTTGAAGATGATCTGCTCTAAGAACTTAGCGTCGAAGAAACGGCCACAGCTCATGGTCATGTGATAAATCTCAACCTTAACCTGCTTGATTGCTGCATCGTAGGTCATTAAGGTGAACAGACCCTTATTCTCTGCTGCGGAGGGATCGTCTGCGTTGGAGAACTGCTCGGGCTTTTCCATAATACCGAACGAGAACCAGTTACCGGTGTTAGCGCCGAACTGATCGATGGTGAAGGTCATTTCGAAATCGGTCATGTTAACCTTCGTGTTGGAAACCATTCTGCCACCGTAGAAATCAAAGCCTTCTTCTTCGCCGAATACCTTGCCGGTGGTGGTGATGCCCGTTACAGCATCAGCCTCGTTGTAGTTGGAGATAGCGGTTGTGCAAGCAAGAATACGCTCATCAAATGCAGCAGCTTCTTCTTCAGCCTGCATAGCGATAAATGCCTTGTTTACGTTTGCGCCTGCAGCGATAGCAGCCTTGTAGCTTGCTAAGGAATCAATAGCCTCAACAGCAGCCTCATAAGCCTCGAGCTGTGCGGTAGCAACAGCCTTTGCAGCAGCAACAAGAGCAGCGTCTGCCGTAGCAATAGCCTCTGCATAAGCATCTACGCGAGCTTCCAGCTCTTCGGTTAATTCAACCTCGTACATTTTTGCAAGAGCTTCTTTTGCCTTGGTCTGCATAGCGATAGCAGCGTTGATTTCTTCCTCGGTTGCAAGAGCATCGTTTTCGGTGTAAGCGGTTACGTCCTCAGCAAGAACGTCGATAACAGCGCCGCCCAGAGCAGCCAGCTTAGCGTTGTAGGAAGCGCAAGCAGCCTCGTAGCGGGTTGCATACCAGTAGTTGTCGCCGTAGGAAAGACCGGCATAGTTAGCAACTGCAGCATCGTAGGAAGCCTTAACGGTTGCCAGCGTTTCTGCATTCATCGTTTCAACGGATGCCTCTAAAGCTTCAAGAGCGGTAGCAAACTTAGCGTGAGCGTCGCCTTCAGCGTAGTAGTCGCGCATGTTCTTATCTTCGAAGCCGGAAACGGGCAGGGAGTACTTACCAGTGCTGCCCATCGTGCCGTAAACCAGAGCGTGACCATCCCAGGTGCCTGCGGTTGCAAGAATCGTAGCAGCGGGAACGAAGTACTTAACACCGTTTAAGGTGAACTCGTAGGTTTCGCCAACCAGGTTACCCTCGAAGGTTACAACCAGAGAGGGAACGTTGATACCCATATAGGTATTGTCGTTGGTGATGGGGTTTTCGCCGTTTTCGTTGATGATGGTGCTGTAAGCGATGTTGTGGGGAGCACCGGTACCAACTACCATGTGAACGGTATCCTTAACGGTAGAGGAACGGAAGAATTCGATATTGAACTTATTACCGTTGTTGTCGATATAACCGCCATAAGTACCGAACGTAAAGATGTTAACGCAGTTTTCGGGCTGCTTGGAAAGGTCAACCGTGAACTTTAAGTGAGAAAGATCAAGGTTTCTAGCTTTGTAGGTCATTCTGTTACCGAAGCCGGTTACAGTTAACAGCTCCCACTCACGGAGAGAGGTTCTTGCTACCGCAGAGTTTCCAGCACCGATCCAAACGTTCTGATCCCAATAGGTAGAGGGATCTGCCTCACCGTACTGTAACGTAGATTCGGTAGGAACATCTGCCGAAGCAACACTGAGCGTTGCGCAGAAGCAGCTTACTGCAAGCGCAACACAAAGAAACAGAGTAACGAGTTTCTTGGTTTTCATGGATTTTCCTCCATCAATATTTTTTGGTACCTTCATTTTACCACACTTAAAAAGCCATTGCAATAGGTTTTTGGCGCAACTTGTTATGTCAATATATCAACTTAACGCATAATGATTTTGCTTTTTTTTGATTATCTGTTATAATATTGATATGACAAATGAAGGATACCCCTTTTACAAGGAGCATATATGAACAAAGAGCACGATACAAACAACCAGTTATCGGCAAAGCAGCCGAAGTATATCGAGATCCGTAATTACTTATACTCCTTAATCAAAGCCAACATCAAAACACCCGACTATCAGCTACCCAGCGAGCAGGCAATTATGATTAAGTTTGAGTGCAGCCGCATCACCGCACAGCGCGCCTTCACACAGCTTGAAATCGAGGGTCTTATTGTGCGCCGCCAGGGCAAGGGCACCTATATCAACAACACGAACAGCGAAAACTCCTCTTTGATTTTACAGGTACAGCAGACGCTGCAAAAGAAAACGATCGGCGTTATTCTGCCCGACATCAAAAGCGCGTATATGAATTCGCTCGTCGTAGGCATTGAGGAGTACGCCGATAAGCACGATTACGCCGTGATTATTGCTTGCAGTCATTTTGACCAGCGAAAGGAAAGCTCCATCATTCAGAATTTTTATCAGATCAACGTAAGCGGCATTATCCTCTACCCCGTGGAGGCACAGAATCACAACCCCGAAATCTTCAAGCTTCTGCTCAACGACTTTCCTCTGATTCTTGTAGATAAAAAATTGGAGGGCTTGAACGTTGTCTCTGTTTTTTCCAACCACTACGAAAACGCAAAGATCATCACCACGCACCTGACCGACAAGGGGCATACGCATATTGGCATGGTGCTCAACCGCGACTCTCTTTCGTACAGCGTAAAGCAAAGACAAAAGGGCTATCGCTCGGTATGCGAAAAGCTGGGCATTTATAATAAGCAATACGTCTTTCCCAACTTTGACCGCAGTGAAGAAAACGCCGTGGCGTTCAACCGCTTTTTAGACAGCAACCCTCAGCTTACCGCTCTGCTCGTGGTAGACTACACCACCAGCCTGCTCGTTCTGAAGCACCTTTTAAGCATAGGCAAGCGTATCCCCGAGGATCTTGCCCTTGCCGTATTTGATTCTCCCGACAGCGAATTCGACAGCTTATACAAATGCCCCATCACCTGCATCTCGCAGAATACCAACGCCATCGGCAAGCAGAGCGCAAGGCTTCTGATCAAAAAAATCGAAAACTCCTCCGCTGAGATTCAGGATGCCATCATCCCCTCTCTGCTGATTCTGAAAGAATCCACCTGAGTGCTTTGCACCGCCCGTCTTTATGCACAGTACATAACCAAACGAAAAAGCCCCTCCTTTTTACCGAAAGGAAGGGCTTATTTTATGCCTATTTGATTGAATTACAGCGACAGCTCCTTTTCGCAAACAGCCTTGAAGGAATAGTTTGCAATGGAAGCGGAAACGTCAAACACACCGGGAAGTTCCCATCCAACGTTCATGCTTGCCACATAGAGGTTGTCTACGGTGGAGCCTAAGAAACGCTGATATTTGCTTTGTGCGATTTCGAGCGCACGTGCAAAATAGGGGATCACATCCAGAGAAATGTTCATCGTTCTGCCCACCGTTACAGCTGCACCGCCGTTGAACGCATAGCCGGGCACCTGATACAGGAACTTGTTTTCTACCGAGTCAATCTGATCGTGCTCGCCAAACATGGGGTAACGGTTATCAAAGAAGGGAATACCAAACCACATATATTCGGTATCGTTGGTGCTTTTTACAACAAGATACATCAGGAACTGTGCGGCGTGCATACCGGTGTTATACGTTCCGTCAGGATGCAGATTGTCGCATTTTTCGATGGTGACGTCTGCAGATAAAACGAGATTCTTCACCTGGCTGACGTAGGGCTGATACTTAAAGCCTGCGCTCAGAAGAATATGAGGCCAGTAGTCGTTGGGGTTCTGTCTGGGCACGATTACGCCGTTTTCGGTATATTCTACCGATGCGTTCAGATCCAGCCAGATTTTGTTTTCTGCGGGCTTCACACGGATTGCCTTGGATAAGGGTGCCTCGTTGCTGTATACGCCATCCTTTAAGCTGTACGCCTCAAAGCTGATTACACCGTTTTCGTTTTTGACCTCGTAGGGGTCGTGCTCGGTGATGAGCGCATTGCCGTAGGAATCGCCAAAGCCGTATTTACAGCCCCACTGCGAGCAGCTCCATGCAGCCTCAGTGGCACCGGGCATATACATATTGTAATCTACGGGATAGGAAACAAAGTTACCCGAAACCTCTGCCCTGTTTGCGGAGCCAACCATGAAGCCCGTTTCGAAATTGGGATCGTGGAACAGCTCGTATACGTAATTGCCGTTTTCGTCTAACGTATAATCCTTATTGACATTTCCGCCGGGCTGGTCGGGCGTTTCGCCACAGGCGCAGAATAAGCCAAAGCACAGAACCAACGTCAAAGCTAAGCAAAAGATTCTTTTCATGATTCTACCTACCTTACTGATAATTTGCATTTTCTGCAACATCCTTATTTTACAGGATATACGCATGAAATGCAATAGGGGTAAGCGGTTAACTTGTTATGTCAACATATCAATTTAATAAAAAAAACTATTGAATTCACGTCCGCAAACTGCTATACTTAAAACGATTCCAACGGAACGAATCAAAAAAACGGAGGTATTATATGAGAAAAAGCTTCTTATATATTCTGCTTACCATGATTATGCTTTTCACCTGTGCGTGCGGAACCACCGATACGCCTAACAACAACGATCAAGATCCGCCCAGTCCTCCTTCTCCTCCCGATCCGCCTGCTCCTGTCGGCCACGAGGTTATCACAGACAACACCTTTTCGAAGGGCTTCCAGGTTATGGGTCCTGCCGCTATCAACCGTGACAAATGGTTTTATATCGACTATCTCGGCACGGTAGACGCAACCCAGAGTCCGTGGGAAATGGCTCGCTGGTGGTGCCCCGAGGGCTTCGACAGCGAAACCAGCACCGCAGAAAAGGTTGGCGACAATTACGTATACACCGATAACTCCAAGGTGGTTAAGGTAAACCCCGAAACGGGCTATCTGTACTTAGAGCTGAATGCAAGCAAGGTGTACGAGCACCCCAGAAAAAACGGGGAAAACTGGCCGCATCTTCTGATTGAGCAATCCTTTGAAGAGCAGTTCAAGATCAACAAGGTCAGCAAAATCATCGCATCCATCACCTTCACCGTTGAAAAGCTTGAAATGAAGATGAGTCAGGATGAATACAATCCCGGTCTGCACGCGGCACAGTTTTTGTGGTATTTCACCTTAACCAACCGTCCCTCTGAGGGCACCGTGGAAGAGGTTGGCACCCCCGGCGACTATCTGTGGTTTGGTGTACCCCTGGTGGATTCCCGTCAGCTCGGCGGTATGACCGGCAGCTACAACATCGATTCCGGCGTGACAGGCTCTACCAACAAGATGATTTACGCTATGCCCTCTAACAGATACCTTCCCCCTATCACGGTTGGTGAAAGATATCAGGTAGAGGTTGACATTCTGCCCTATATGCAAAACGCCTTTAACATTGCACAAAACAGCCAATGCTTAAAGAATGTCAAGTTTGAAAACCTTGCGTTTACGTATATGAACCTTGGCTTCGAGCTTCCCGGCACCTTTGATATGGCAGTTTCCATCGAAAAGCTCAGCACGGTTGTTTACGAATAAAATTTACCGAGAACAAAACCGATTGTCATCTGAACCTACGGCGATCGGTTTTTTTATGAAAAGGATGCTTGTGAAAAAAATTCTTTGCCTTTTGCTATGTCTTTGTGTTCTTCTTGCCTGCACGCTCGGCTGTCAGCCGGATATTCCCGAGCCCCCCTCGGGCGGAGGCGGAGAACAGCAGCAGCCAAGCGATACTCCCGGAGATACACCCGAGGACACCCCGCCCACTGAGGAAAACCCATACAAGAATTATCTCGAATACTTAAAGGATCCCGATTTCAAAACGGGCTTTATCGTATCCTCCCCCATCAACGGAAGCGGAATATCCGATACGGGCACGCTTTCGATAACGGAGGGCGCAGAGCCTCTGTGGCATCTTGCGCAGTGGGGAAGCGATCATGATATTATGCTGAATGCAGACAGTCTGCCCGTCAACGGCTTGAATGGAAATAAAATATTCTTCTCAAAGCACGTGAACGGAACCCCCGCAAAGCGTGTTACCGTGCGCGAGGATGGCTCTGTAACCTTAGAGCTGAACGCCTCGTTAGAATATGATGAGCCCCGAAGGCCCGATGAAGCCTGGCCGCACCTCTTGCTTTCGCAGGACTGGAACAAAAGCCTTCTTTGGGTGCCGTTTGCCAAGGACATCCGTCTGATGATGGAGTTTTCGTTGGATAAATTCGTAGACCACATGGGCAGCTCTGCAAACAGAAATATGCACGCTGCACAGTTTATATGGTACGTAACCCTGCAAAACCGCAACACAGGCAGCGCAGGCTATGGCGAATATCTGTGGTTTGGCTTAAATCTCTTCGACAACCGCATGGATTTCCCCACCTTTTATGCTGCACACGATAACGGCACCTCTGCCTTTATCTATCAGCCGGACGCACACGATTTCCGCTCTGAGCCTGTTACAGTAGGCAGCACCGTTTGTATCGACTTTCCTCTGCTGAGCCACGCAAAAACCGCTTTCAACCTTGCAAAGGAAAGAGGCTATCTTAAAAACACCGCCTGGCAGGATCTTTACATTGGCTCGATGAACACGGGCTTTGAAATTCCCGGTACGTACGATATTGCCGTTACAATCCGGGATATTTCCATCAAATACAAGTATTAACAGCGGAGCGTAAACTCCCTCCGCAAAAAATAAAAAGAGGTTACCGTTTATGAAAAAACTCATTTGCACCCTCTGCCTTCTTGCTGTTGCCGTTACTGCGCTTCTTTGTGCGCCCATCGGCTATGCAGATACGGCAGCTTTTGCAACCTACAAAAGCACCTATCAGCCCAACACGGGAATAATAGGCGCGCCCACCGTTATCCTCGATGTGACCGACGAGGAAACATACGCCGCATTAAACACGGAAAAAACGCCCGCCATTGCCATTTATTACGTTAATGACAAATTGGAAGTAATCGCAAAAGACGGCAAGGTGATTGCCTCGCTTGCGGAAGCGATTTCAGGCAATGCAAGCGTTGTTCCCGCAATCTACGTAAAAAATCAGACGCAGGCAAATGCACTTATCAGCTTCACCACGCAAAACAGCCTGATTGACGCATTCGTCATCTCTGACAACGGCGAGCTCGTTAAGGCAGTACGCTCTGCAACCAGGGGCCTTTTGGGCGCAGTAGATTTCAGCAACACCGAAATTGACGGGGAAAACCTGATTGAAATCCGCTCTGTCACGCAGAAAAGCCTTGCGCACGTTTCCATTCTTTCCTTTTCGCTGGGAAGCGCAGAAACGGTGGATTATCTCCGTCACCGTTTGCAGGGCGTCTGGGTGAAGGCCCCTGCCACCAAGCTTGGCGCATACACCGTTCTTGCAACGGGAGCAGCAGGCATCGTAACCGAAAATGCATCCGATGTAATTGCGCTGATTGAAAGCTTTACCGAGCCCACGATGTTCTCTACTCCTCTTGTAATCGGCCACAGAGGCGACGCTACATACGGCGGTGAAAACACCATCACCTCTGCGCTTTCCGCAGTGGAAAAGGGTGTAGAAGGCGTGGAATGCGACATTCAGCTCACCAAGGACAACCGCATTGTTCTGATGCACGACGACACCCTCAACCGTACCACAAACGGCACGGGCAGAGTCGACCAGATGACGCTTGCTGAAATTCAGCAATACACCGTAAAAAGCTCCACCGAGGCTCCCCCCAGTCTTGACGATTATCTTGCCGCATTAAAGGGCAAAAACTGCGTGGTCTACGTGGAATTCAAATACAACGTTCCCGCACTCGTGCCTTACGTGAAGGAGCTGATTGAAAGACTGGATATGACCGATCAGATTGTATTTATCACCTTCCACGTTCCCGTTTTGCAGGCGGTACGTCAGCAGATTCCCGAAATCCCCGCAAGCTACCTTCTCGGCAACACGAGTATTTCCGGATCCTTTACCAGTGCATCCGTATATAATTGCGGTATTTCCCCCAACTATGCAGGCTTTTTGAAGGAAACCCGTGCATTCTTAAACGCACGCAGCATCAACGTTAACAGCTTCACCTATACCGATGTAACGTCCTTCGACAACTCTTTCCTGCAAAACCACACCTCGCTGACCGTGGATCAGCCCTCGTATTCCGTTGGCTACGCCGCAAAGGCAAAAACCTTATTCAATAAGCTTTCGCTTTACACCGAGGAATCTAAGGCATACACCCTGATGGGCACGCTGCATAACCGTCTGGGCGATGAAATCGGCGTTTCGCAAGGCTTTATCGTAATTGAAAGCAACACCGAGCTGATCACCTCGCCGCTCGGCACATACGGCACGGGCGACGGCTATGCATATATTGCCTTCTACGGCACGGACAGCAAGCTGGGCTACCGCGTTTACAGCAACCCCGTACCCGTTACGGTAGGCAAGGGCAAGCTTCCCTCTACCGACAACGGCTCCGATAAGCCTGCACAAAAGGGCTGTGGTTCCTCTGCTACTGTTGCCCTGCCTCTGCTCCTTGTGCTTTCGGCATTCGTATGCAAGCGCAAATAACCCCATAACAAAATACAGCACGGCTTACTCTTTTAGCAAGCCGTGCTTTTATTTTACTGATTTTTCGCAGCAACACCACAAAAAAACCTTATGCACCTTTCGACGATAAACCGAAAAGCATCCTTCTGTTGTTTACAGCATTACAAAACAGTATAAAAAAGCCGACTGCATGATAGCGCGATACTCTTAACGGAGTATCACGCAGTCAAATCCGTCTTCGACGGGTGAAATCCACCTGCGGTGGATGAAATCGCTATCGCGGTGAAATCCTGCTTCGCAGGGTTGAAGTTAACCGGATTTGATTTCATCTGAACGAAGTGAAGATT
>JAFQWR010000194.1 GCA_017407365.1 Clostridia bacterium | reverse complement strand
TGAAAAAGGAGCAGAAATAATATGGCAAAAATAACGGTAATCGGCTCGTTTGTGATGGATAACGTGGTCAAAATGAAGAGCTTCCCCGAGGCGGGCGAAACGGTGCTCGGCAAAAGCATAGAGCTGTTTCCCGGCGGCAAGGGCGCCAATCAGTGCGTCAGCGTGGCGAGGCTCGGCGGCGACGTAGAGATGATCGGTATGCTGGGCAAGGACGCCTACGCAGAGGTATTCCGCCGCATTCTTAAAGAGGAGGGCATTGCCTCTTTGCACGTGTTTTCCTGCGACTGCGCCACCGCGATTGCACAGATTCAGATCAACGAAGAGGGGCAAAACCGCATCTGCGTGGTGCCCTCGGCAAACCATTGCTTCGATTTTTCCCATCTAAACGAGGTAGACGAGGTGCTGAAAAACACCGAAACGGTGATCCTGCAGCTGGAAATGCGGCTGGACGTCACCAAGGAAATCATCCGCCGTGCGCACGCCTATGGCGTCAGGGTTTTGCTGAATCCTGCGCCTGCCGCGCCCATTGAGCCCGAAATCCTCGCAATGGTCGATTATATCACCCCCAACGAAACGGAGCTTTCCCTGCTCACCGATATGCCCACCCAAACGGATGAGGAGGTGCGCCTTGCGGCAGAAAAGCTGCTCGGCTACGGCACGGGAGCGGTGGTTGCAACGCTCGGCAGCCGTGGGGCAATGCTTGCCACCAAAGAGGGCGCAACGCTCATTCCCGGCTATCGGGTTAAGGCGGTGGATACCGTTGCCGCAGGCGACAGCTTCAACGGCGCCTTTGCGGTGGCTCTTTCCGAGGGCAAATCGGCAGAGGAGGCGGTGCGCTTTGCAAACGCAATGGGTGCGCTCACCGTGGGTAAGGCAGGAGCCATTCCCTCGCTGCACACCAGAGCAGAGGTCGAGGCGTTTATCGCAAAAAACAGCTGAAAACAAATCAGCACCGCAATGTAACAGCGCAGGAGTCCTCTTATTCTTTATCTTTCCCCGAATAATAAGGGCTTCTTGTGTAAAATGGCATCTGTTTTTGCAGATGCTTTTTATTTTTTTGGGGTTTCGACAAAAAAAGACAAAATTCGACAAAAAAACCCCTTTTTCGGGCGGTTCAGAGCATTGACACGCGGCTTTTTTAGTGCTATAATTAGCCCATAACAAGCACGGCCCCTGCCTTTCATCCGCTGAAAGGAAATCGGGGCAGAGGAAAACAAACGAAAAGCAAGGAGAAATTTTATGAGTAAAATTCTGTTTATCAACGCCTGTGTGCGTAAGGAATCGAGAACGCTTGCGCTTGCAAGGGAGATTGCAAAGCAGCTGCAGGGCGAAATCACCGAGGTGAATCTGGAAAGAGAGCAGCTTGCGCCCTTAACGGAGCAGACGCTGAGCGAGCGCGAGGCTCTTCTGAAAAACGGGGAATACGGCGCGCCCATGCTGCGCTATGCAAGGCAGTTTGCCGAGGCGGATGAAATTGTCATTGCCGCCCCTTATTGGGATCTTGGCTTCCCTGCGCTTCTCAAATGCTATATCGAGCAAATCTGCGCCATCGGCGTGACCTTTGCCTACCCCGAGGGTAAGCCGCAGGGCTTATGCCGCGCAAGACGCCTTAGCTACGTAACCACGGCAGGCGGCAAAATCGTACACGACTTTGGCTATGCGTACGTAAAGGCGCTGGCAAACACCTTTTTCGGCATCGGCGACACCGTTTGCTTCCGTGCCGAAGACTTAGATTACACCCCCATCACCGCAGAAAACGTGGTGGATGCCGCCGCTGTTACGGTAATCAAATAGCCAAGGCAGTTGGCTGAGTCGCTCCCCTTATTCCCGTCACTTTGGCAGAAAAAGCGTCGAAGTAATTCTGCTAAGCCTTAATGCCCCCTTGTCCCAATGCTCAGGCAGAAAGGACTTTGACTGAAACGGTCACGGCAAACGGAAATAGCCTTAATGCCCCCTTGCTCCGTCGCATTGGCAGAAAGGTCTTTGGCTGAAAAAACAGTTACGGCAAGCCGCCGCATAAAAACGAAAAGCCCAAGCCGCCATAAAAGCGATGTGGCGGTCTTTGGCGGAAAAGCCGTTTTTTTCGCTACGGTTGCCCTGCGGAGCAGTAAAAACACAAAAGGAGAACAAGTATGAAGGAATATGAAAGCTTTGCCCGTATAGGCACGATGCCGCACAGAAGCTACTACATCCCCTTTGCTGAGGAGGACGAGGTGCGCACGCAGTACGGCATCACAGACCGCGATTCCAGCTCGCGCTTTCTGTCGCTCGACGGCGTCTGGCAGATTAAGGCGCACAGCCACGTGGAGGATTTTGACGTCAGCGAGGCGCTCAGCGAGGAAATCCCCGTGCCTGCCTGCGTGCAGATGCACGGCTACGATCGCATCCAGTACCTCAACGCAAGGTACCCCTTCCCCGTAATGCCGCCGCACGTCCCCTACGAAAACCCCTGTTGGCACTACCGCCGTGCGTTTCAGCTCAACAAAAGGGCGGGCGAAAAATACTACCTCAATTTCGAGGGCGTAGATTCCGCCTTCTATCTTTACGTCAACGGCGTTTACAAGGGCTATTCTCAGATTTCCCACGCCACGAGCGAGTTTGACATCACAGCGCTTATTCAGGATGGCGAAAACGTGTTAGACGTGCTTGTGCTCAAATGGTGCGCATCCACCTACCTCGAATGTCAGGATAAATTCCGCTTCTCGGGCATCTTCCGCAGTGTCTATCTGCTCACCCGTCCCGAGCGGCACATCACCGATTACAAAATCGAAACAAGGCTGAACGGGGGGAAGGGTATCCTTTCCTTTGCCAACGAAAGCCCCCTTGCCGTCACCGTAGAGCTGAGTGGCGCCCGTGCGGTTGTGCCTGCGGGCGAAAGCGCAGAGCTTACCGTTGCATCGGTAGCGTGCTGGACGGCGGAAACTCCCACCCTATACCCTCTGATTCTCCGTGCCAACGGCGAAAAAATCGTGGAGGAAATCGGCTTCCGTGAGGTCAGCATCGAGGGCTGTGTGTTTCAGCTAAGCGGAAAGCCCATCAAGCTTAAAGGGGTAAACCGCCACGACTTCCACCCCGAAACGGGTGCAACCGTAAGCCTTGCGGACCTTGTAAGGGATATACAGCTGATGAAGGAGCTGAACGTAAACGCCGTGCGTACCTCGCACTATCCCAATTGCCCCGAGTTTTACCTGCTGTGCGACCGCTACGGTATCTACGTGATGGACGAGGCAGACCTCGAAATGCACGGTGCGGCGGTGAGAGAGGGCGGCTACGACCAAGCGCTCTGGCAGGAATACGCCGAAAGCGACCTTTTTGCCCCCGGCATCACCGAAAGGCACATCTCTCTTTGTGAGCGCGACAAAAACCGCACCTCGGTACTCATCTGGTCGCTCGGCAACGAAAGCTCGTTTGGCAAGGCGTTCTTCCCCGGAGCAAGCTATATCAGAAGCAGAGACCGCACCAGACCCGTGCACTACGAGGGCCTGCAATACGCCGACCCCAAATACTACTACACCGAGCTTGTGGATATGGTGAGCATGATGTACCCCTCGCCCGAGGTCATCCGTGAAAGGGTGCTGAATAACCCTGAGGAAAACCGCCCCTTCGTGCTGTGCGAATATACCCACGCCATGGGCAATTCCTGCGGAGATATTGCCACCTATTGGGATATGATTTACGCCAACGAGCAGATGATGGGTGCATTCGTGTGGGAATGGGCAGATCACGGCATCAAGGGCGAGCAGGGCTTTTTGTACGGCGGAGATTTCGGCGAGGAGGAGCACGACGGCAACTTCTGCGCAGACGGTCTGCTTACCCCCGACAGAAAAAAGAAGTCGGGCGCCTTAGAGATGCAGGCGGTGTACGGCGGCAAAACCTCCTCACCCGTGCGCGAGGTGGAAATTCCCCGGAAGCGATCGGGGCGTGCCTCTGCCATAGAAATTGTGGCGGACGAGCATACCGCAGAGCTGCTCTCCGTTAAGGCAGACGGCGTAGAGGTGCTGCGCTCTCCCCTGCGCCTCAATATCACGAGATATACCGACAACGACCGCAACCTTGTATCGCATTGGGAGGATACTTGCAGGCTCTCGCATTGCAAGCCGCAGATTCTCTCCTCAGAAAAGGGAGAGGGCTTCTACCGCTTCCGCGGCGTGCTTGCGGCAAGCTGTCTGATGCCTGCGGTGGAGTTTACGCTGGAATACAGGGCAGAGGGCGGTGCGCTCACCGTTTCGCTTTGCTATCAGCTGGCAGATTACGTAAAAAGCTTCCCGCGCATCGGCTTTGAGCTTGGCGTGGATAAACGGTACGGCAGATTTTCGTACGTGGGCTACGGCCCCACCGAAAGCTACATAGATAAGCACGTTGCCTGCGACTACGGCTACTACGAAAGCACCGCAGAGCAAAACTACGACATGAATTATTTGCGCCCGCAGGAATCGGGCAGTCACTACGCCTGCCGCTATCTTGCGTTAGAGGGCTTGCTGAGTGTAACCGCCGAAAAGCCCTTCAGCTTCTCGGTCAATCCCTACACCACCGCACAGCTGCGCGATACCGCTCATGCGTTTGAGCTGAAAGAAAACGGCTTTGTCAACGTGTGCATCGACGTCGCTATGCGCGGCGTGGGCTCGCACTCCTGCGGCCCCGCTCTTTCGCCCGAATACGAAATTCCGCGCAAGGGCGAAAACACCTTCACCCTTCGCTTTTAAGGCAAAGCAAGGGGCTATCCGATCGCAGGCTTCCCCCTCGCACGGGAAGCATACCAAAAGGCGAGGGGCAGCCGATACGGCACTGATCCGTCAGCTTTCAAGCGGAGAGGTGCTATGCCTTAAATGAATTTTGTTCCCTTTTTTCTTTTTTTATATTCCCTTTTTGCAAAGAGCAGATAGATAGGCTTCGCCCTGGATATTTGCTCTTTTTGCTTGCAATCAAGGGCGAGCGCTTTGCTGCTGATGCTCCGCTACGGGGCTTGTCCTTGCGTTACTCCTGTTTTTTTGCTTGCAATCAAGGGCGAGCGCTTTGCTGCTGATGCTCCGCTACGAGGCTTGTCTTTTCGTTACTCCTGTTTTTTTGCTTACAATCAAGGGCGAGCGCTTTGCTGCTTATGCTCCGCTACGGGGCTTGTCCTTGCGTTACTCCTGTTTTTTTGCTTACAAGCAAGAGCTTCGCTTTTTTATGCTCCGTTAAAAGCTTTTTCCTTTGCATTACTCCTGTTTTTATCAAAATGAAAGAGGTTTTTTACTGCCGAATGGGCAAACACTTGAAATATTTTGAAGGAAGTGGTATCATATAGGCAGGCAATCATATAAAGGTGCGGCTCTGCCAAAAAAGCAGGGGCACTGAAAGGTTAAATATGGGAAGGATTGGCACTATGAAGAAGAAAATATGCTTGCTTCTGTTTGTTTTACTCTGCGTCTGCCTTACGGGCACGGCGCTTACGGGCTGTGTCAAGCAGCACAGCTATACGCTTGTCAGCACAACGGAATCCACCTGCACGGTGGCAGGCGTTGAGGTTTACAGCTGTACCGATTGCGGCAAGCAAAAAACAACCCCCCTGCCCTTAGCACCCCACGCAGAGGTCAGGCACGAGGGTAAGGCGCCCACCTGCATAGCAGAGGGCTGGGCAGAATACGTCACCTGCTCGAGCTGCGATTACACCACCTACGAGGCTCTTCCTGCCACGGGCGTCCACACGTGGGACGAGGGCGAGGTCACAAAAGTGCCCACCTGCGAGGGCTTTGGCGAGCGCACCTACCAATGCATCCATTGCGAAAACGCCTCTATGACGGAGCGCATTGCGGCAAGCGGCCACAGCATTACCTCCTACGAGGGCAAAGCGCCCACCTGCTCTGAGGTCGGTTGGGTGGCGTACGAGGCCTGCGAAAACTGCGACTACACCACCTACGAGGAAATCCCTGCCACGGGCGAGCATAAATGGGATGAGGGTAAAATCACCCAAAACCCCACCTGCGTAAGCGTGGGCGAGAGGACGTACACCTGCACGGTGTGCTTCGACGCCACCAAGGCAGAGGAGATTCCCCCCACGGGCATCCATACGTGGAGCGAGGGCGCGGTCACCAAGGAGCCGTCCTGCGTAAGCGTGGGCGAAAGGACGTACACCTGCACGGTGTGCAGTAAGGCGAAAATGACGGAGGAAATCTCTGCCACGGGTCATAAAACGGTGACGCACAATGCAAAGGCGCCCACCTGCGCCAAAATCGGCTGGGCAGAATACGTCACCTGCTCGAGCTGCGATTACACCACCTATGAGGCAATCCCTGCCACGGGCGAGCATAAGTGGGATGAGGGTACGGTCACCAAGGAGCCCTCCTGCGAGGTAGCAGGGCAGAGGTCGTACAAATGCACAACCTGCTCGGGTGCTTTTAGGGCGGAGGCAATTTCCCCCACGGGTCACAGTTACAGCACCGATTGGATCAGTAACGAGGAATATCACTATCACGCCTGCGCCTGCGGCGATTGGGTGGACGAAGCAAGGCATATCTCCTCGGGCTCTGCGTCGCTGACGGAGGCAGAGGTCTGCACCGTCTGCGGCTATATCATTCACGAAAAGCTCGCCTACGACCCCAACCTCATTTTAGAGCTCAGCGACAGCGGCTACAAGCTGGTTGGCTTACACGACAAAAACGTATCAGAGGTCATCATTCCCGATATTGTCACCGTAATAGGGAATTGGGCGTTCGACGGTTGCACCGCTCTTACTCGTGTAGTGATTCCCGATTCTGTCACCGTTATTGAGGCACGGGCTTTCTATGCTTGCGAAAGACTCACCGAAGCGGTGCTTGGCAATTCCGTTGCTGTTATTGGGTCTTGGGCATTCTTTCATTGCAAGCTTACCGATGTGGCAATCCCCGCATCCGTCACTACGATTGGTGTCGGTGCATTCGGAGGTTGTACGAGCCTCACAAGCATTGCGGTAGATGGGGCAAATAAAAATTATCAGTCGATAGACGGCAACCTGTATACCAAGGACGGTAAAACGCTTATTCAGTATGCAGTCGGCAAAAAGGCAACCTCGTTTGTCATTCCTACAGGAGTGGGAATACCAAATTTACATCCCCTTAAAAATAACGGAGTACTTTGAAAATGCGGATAGTATTCATAGAGAGTGTGAAAATCCGAGAAAGAAAGTTTACGGATTTGAGTACAAATAGAAATAATAGAAATTTTTGAT
>JAFQWR010000193.1 GCA_017407365.1 Clostridia bacterium | reverse complement strand
TATAAGCCGTTCTCGTAGCCGTAATCGTGCGTAACGGTAATCGTTAAGGTTTCCCCCTTCAGCTCATCCTTAAAGCTCCAGACCTCCTGCGCCTGTACGTGCTCCCCGGCTTCTTGTCTTGCTTTCTCCTCCTCGGTAAGGGGCAGATAGAAATACTTCCCCTGTCGAGAATAGTACAAGCCCAGACGAAGCGTTTGCCCATCCACCTGCAGAGCTGCACACCTGTCGTTTGTAACGCTTGTGGAGCCTACAGAATCTTTGGCTCCGTACACCTTTGCTCCTTCGAAAATATATGTTTCGATCACAAGCTCCTCACAAGCCCATTTGCGCTCTACCTCCGCAAAGTCTGTTGAGTCGACGGAAGGAAAGAGTATCGCTAACGCTCTTGCACCGAAGCCTACCAGCATATCAATTTCGGTACATCCGGTAGGAAAGCCCTCTCCCGTACAGCCCATCATAGGAATGGACAGGCAAAGAAACACCAGGCATATACACAGAAGAAATGCAAATGATTTGTTCTTCATAATCGTTAATCCTCCGGATAGATCAGATATCAAAAATAACTTATTTACCAAAGCCCTACGGTGTTTTCCGCCGCGCTTATTCGGTACACGGTTTTTGGCTAATCTCTTACCCTCTACCTCTATTATAGCATCGCTTATACTGTCTGTCAATAGATTTGTCAAAAAATGATCGGCAGAATACGCCCTTACCTATCATAGAAAGAGCGCACTCTGCATTGCCTTTTTGTTTCGGTTATTCCGCGCGCTTCAGCGTGTATACCTTGCCCTTATGGTCGGTTTCGCTTTCGCCACGGGCATAGGTGTAGTCGTGTATCACCGTAAGCGTGAGGGTGTTGCGCTTCTTCGATGCCTCAAACACCCACATAGCGGCTTTTGCCTTTTCTTCGCCTTTAATCTCGTTGATATTCTTGCCGTTCATTTTGCCAAGATCGTAGAAGCAATAGTACCAGCGGTTTTCCGCTTCAAGATAGTAGCCGCTAATTACAACAGAATAGCTTTCGCCTTCTGCCGTAACCGTACCCGTTCTTGAGGTTTCCGTAATTTCCAGCTGAATTTCAGCCGATTCCCACGAGGCAACCTCCTTGAACACGGACTTTTTTCCGCAGCCGCTGAGCACCACCGTGCAAAGCAGCAGTGTAACAAAAAGCAAAATACTCGCAATACGTATCGATTTATTTTTCATCGTTTCTCCTCCTCAAAACACGCGGCTCTGCTCGGTCAATACGAACGTTCTGCCTGTGAAATCACTGAAATATAAGCCGTCCTCGTAGCCGAAATCATGCGTAACGGTAATTGTTAAGGTTTCGCCCTGCAGATCGGTGCTTACATCCCAGACATACGTTATACCTACACGCTCTCCGGCTTCCTTTCTTGCTTTCTCCTCCTCGGTAAGGGGAATATAGAAGCTCTGCTGTGCGCCAGGGCTCCAATATAAAAAGCCCAGCTGAATCGTCCTTCCTTCTACCCTCAACGTTGCGCAAGCATCGTTGCCTCCGCTTCCTCGTGCATTCGCCCTATCTCCACCGAAAATAAAGGTTTCAACCGTAAGCTCTCCGCACGCCCATTTGCGCTCTACCTCAAAAAAAGAAAGCAGCTTTATACCGGGAAAGATCGCTTGCGTGCAGGAATATCCTGCATACCCCGCAAAAAGAGCGCAGTTTGTGACGCTGGAACAGGTTCCCTCTACCAGCGTGGAGCAGCCCATCATAGGAATGAACAGGAAAAGAAACACCAGACAGACACACAAAAGAAATGTGAACGGTTTGTTTTTCATTGCCCTTCTCTCCTTTATTTTTGTATTGATTATACCATCTTTCTGTATGATCGTCAAGACCTTTGAAAAAATGCTGCCGATACCAACGGCTCCGATTTTTAAGGCGTGCCTTTTGGGATAAAAGCCCTGCTTTTTGGTGAGAAACGCCCTACGGAATGCCGATGAAATTGCTCCCTTTAATATATTAGACACATAAGCGCTCTGTTTTGTTGGTGATTCGGGCAAGAATTTCTATTTTTTTATTCCTCTGCCACAGGGCAGAAGCTTTTTGCCTGCATCGGAAGAAAAAACCCTGCGTGCAAAAAAATAATTCTGCCAAACAGCCCTCCGCCGCCCCAAAATCGTTATGCAAACGGCGCAAAATATGCTATAATAATATATTGATAAAGTTTGCAGCTTTTGGAAATGATGAAATTTTACGCAAAAAGAGGATTTTATTTTGGTACGCAACGATTTACGGAACATCGCAATCATCGCCCACGTTGACCACGGCAAAACCACGCTGGTAGACGGTATGCTGAAGCAGTCGGGCACCTTCCGTGAAAATCAGCAGGTAGACACCCGCGTGATGGACTCCGGCGACCTGGAGCGTGAGCGCGGCATTACGATTCTGGCAAAGAATACGGCAATCCACTATCAGGGTGTGAAAATCAACGTGATTGACACCCCCGGTCACGCCGACTTCGGCGGTGAGGTGGAGCGTGTGCTGAAGATGGTAAACGGCGTGCTGCTTCTGGTGGACGCCGCCGAGGGTCCCATGCCGCAGACGCGCTTTGTTATGCAAAAGGCGTTGGAGCTTGGGCATAAGCTGATTGTGGTGGTGAATAAAATCGACCGTGCAGACGCCCGCACCGAGGACATCGCCGATGAAATTTTAGAGCTTTTGTTAGACCTCGAGGCAAGCGACGAGCAGCTGACAAGCCCCATTTTGTACTGCTCGGGCAGAGAGGGCACGGCAACGCTCGATTACACCCGTCCCGGCACCGACTTAAAGCCCCTGATGGACACCATCCTCTCTTACATCGATCCCCCCGAGGGCGATGAGGAGGGCCCTCTGCAAATGCTGGTATCCTCGGTAGACTACAATTCCTTCGTGGGAAGAATCGGCATCGGCAGAATTGAACGCGGAAAAATGCAGGTGAACCGTGAGGTGACTGTTTGCGACCACTTCGGAAAGTTTACCCCCTACCGCGCAAAGATCACCGCTCTCTTTCAG
The DNA here is from genome assembly GCA_017407365.1 of Clostridia bacterium. Classification (GTDB taxonomy): domain Bacteria; phylum Bacillota; class Clostridia; order Christensenellales; family HGM11417; genus RGIG2219. Next base: position 11,414 of record JAFQWR010000193.1, on the reverse strand, counting down.
ATTGAGGGCTTAAAGCGTGTGAACGTGGAGGAGGCAACCGTGGGTGACGTGGTATGCTTCTCGGGCATTGAAAACGTGAACATCGGCGACACCGTATGCGCCGTAGGCGAGCCCGACCCTCTGCCCTTTGTAAAAATCAGCGAGCCCACCATCGAGATGAACTTCTCGGTGAACAACGGCCCGTTTGCAGGCAAGGAGGGTAAGTTTGTAACCAGCCGCCACCTGCGCGACAGGCTGTACCGCGAGCTATTAAAGGACGTTTCTCTGCGTGTGTCGGATACCGAATCGGCAGATACCTTCAAGGTATGCGGCAGAGGCGAGATGCACCTTTCCATTCTGATTGAAACGATGCGCAGAGAGGGCTACGAGTTTATGGTAGGCACGCCCCGTGTGCTGTTCAAGCAGGAAAACGGCGTGTTGACCGAGCCCATCGAAAGGCTTTCTATCGACGTACCCCAAAGCTACGTGGGCACCGTTATGGAGGCAATGGGCGTGAGAAAGGGCGAGCTTCTGGATATGAACCCCGTAGGCTCCCGTCTGCGCCTCACCTTTTTAATTCCCGCACGCGGTCTGTTCGGCTATAAAAACGAATTCCTCACCGAAACCAAGGGCGAGGGCGTGATGAACAGCGTGTTTGAGTGCTACGCACCGCACAAGGGCGAAATCCCCAGAAGAAGCACCGGCTCGCTGGTGGCGTACGAAACGGGCGAGGCTTGCACCTACGGTCTGTTCAACGCACAGGAGCGCGGCGTGCTGTTTATCGACCCCGGTGTACCCGTATACGAGGGTATGGTGGTGGGATATTCCCCCAAGAGTGAGGATATCCGCGTGAACGTGTGCAAGAAAAAGCACGTCACCAATATGCGCTCCTCTAACTCTGACGACGCTATGCGCCTGATTACCCCCAGAAAATTCTCGCTCGAGGAATCCATCGAATTCCTTGCTGAGGACGAGCTTTTAGAGGTCACCCCCCAAAACATCCGCATCCGCAAGCAGATCTTAGACGGCACCACCCGCTTAAAGCTGTTAAACGCAAAAAAATAACCGCTATTTACGGGAGCTTACCAAACAACACGGAAGGCTCCCGTTGCTTTTTTGCAGGCAATGCCTGCACGTGGGCACCCCCGCATATCTGTCGGGATGCCAAGGACGGAAGGAGATACCGCTTCTCTTCGCTGTGTAAAAGGCACGCCCACGGCTGATATATTCAGCGTAGACCTTCTGTCGGCTTCTACCGCCTTTGCAAGGAGGCTGACGGAAAAAACAAAAGGAGAAGCAGCTATGGCACGCACCACCCGTACCGACAAAAACGGTGACCTACCCGTTATCCCACATACCCTTGCCGACCACGAGGGCTTACCCGAGCCCACACCCATCGGAGGCGACACAAAAGCCGCAGCGGACACTTCGGACGGGCAGAAAAAAAAGATGATTTATATCGAGGATGCGGATGCCGCTCTCGCTGAGGTCGCTCTTCGTGCCGCATACAGCTGTGAAAGCCTGAAAATCAACGTAATTCAGCAGGCGTGCGGCGTGAGCTACAGCACGGGTCTGGCGATTTTTAACGCATTGCATCACGCAGGCCTTGTGGTGCAAAACGAGGAGGGAAATTGTGTACCCACCCCCACGCCCGAGCAGCTAAAACGCATTACGCTCACCAACGACAAAGCCGTTTTGCAGGCGTTTGAGGAGAGGCAGACGCAGAAAAAGACCTCGCCCTTAGCGCAGTACCTGCAACAAATAACCGAAAGAAAGAATCAGAGGCAGAAGCGGATTGCAGAAAATACCCGTCTGTTTGCGGAAAAATACACCGAGCTTTCGGGCGAGCCTGCGCCGCAGTCGCTTCCGATGATGAATTTTGCCACCTACAACGCCGAGTCCGGGCGGCTTTCGGTGCCCACCGACGGGCATTCCGCCATAAAATGCGCCACCCTGCTCGCTCTGTTTCAGGGGCCCTGCCCCATCCCCCCCGAGGCGGCAGAGCTTGCCCTTGCGGATGAGGACGCGGACGAGGCAAGAAGATATATGAACCTTTTGGAGGTGCTGGGGCTGATACGCCGCTTAGACGGTGCCTACTATCCGCTTTTGCACAAGAAGGTGCTGCCCATCGTGGTTTTTGACGAAAGAGAGGTGGACGAGGACGCAAGAGAGCAGTTTAAGTCCGCCCTGCGCAGCCGTGCAAGCGCGGAAAAATCGGAGCGCCGTGCCGAGGAGCATCTGAAAAGCATTGAGGAGCGCAGAAGAATTCTGCGTGAGGTAAACGAGCAGGCAAAAACGTACCCCGCCCTTTCGGACGGAAGCCTCAGGCTGAAAATACGCATCAAGGACGCCATCGCCGAGCAGTTTGGCGAAATCAACTGGGAATATTCCTTTTTCAGCGACCCGATTGTGCGTCACACCTTTTTTGTAACGGAGCTTTCTGACCGCCTGCAAAGCGAGGGCTGGCAGGAGCTGAGAGAGCGCATCTACCGTTTAAGCGAGCGTGTTGTGGGCGTATACCGTGACGGTGCGTGCGTACGGGTGGACGCCCTGCGCGCAAGCTCGCCGCACACCGAGAGCCTCAGCAAGCTTTTGCCCTTGCATAAGGAAACGAAGCTTTTACCCTATGCAAGCGATATGATAACCGTGGCTTTGGGCGATACCGTGACAGAGCTTCCTCTGCCGCTTTCGCTTGCGATGATGGGCAACGCCCTGATTCTGGGCGACGCAGGCACGGGCAAATCGGTGCTGATGCACTATCTGCTCTGCCAGATGATGCAGTATTATACCCCTGCCGACGTGCGCTTTGCGCTGGTTACGGGGCACGACGAATACGCACCCTACCGCTCCTCGCCCTTTTGCTATACGCACACCGAGCGCAATCTGCCGCCCCGTCTGCACCGCTACGGCGCAGAGCCCACCGCACACCTTTCGCCCAGACAGATGCGCGCAGCAAAGGAAGGCTGCCGCCTTTTGATGTCGCTCAGCGACGAAATGCTGTGGAGATTGGAGGAGATGGAGCGCGAGGGCTTTTATTCGTACATCGAATGGGCATCTCAGCGCACGGATATTCCGCGCATTGCCACCGTGATAGACAGCCTGCCCGAGCTTGCGCTTGCCAAGGCAAACGGTCTTGACCACCTGCTCAGACGGCTGGCGGTAGACGGCCCCAAGGTGGGTATACATCTGTTTGTGCTGAGCACCTCTTGCACCGAGGAATGCAACCGCATTCTGCCCCCTGCTATGATGCAGACGAGAATCTTCCTTCCCATGAAACGGGATAATGATTTTTTAAGTGCCATCCGCTACCTCTGCGAGGAAGAGGAGGATATCATCTCTGCCATCCGCAGAATCAGCGGCAGAAGCGCCATTTTATTCAGCCCGCTGTATACCTCTCCGATGAGCTTTGTAATTCCCGAAATACCCACCGTCAACGTGGTTGAGGCGGCACTGATTCACGGAAAAAGAGCGTTTGCCGAAAAGGAATGTGCGCCCTTGCGCGTCACGCATAAGGCAGACTGCGCTTCCCTTTCCGCACTTTTGCGCCTTGCCGCAAAGCGAGGCATTCTGCACTTTGCGGATGCATCCGACGAGCTTGGGCTGACGGATGCCGAGGTTACCGCCTGCGCAAACGAGCTGTGCGCCATGTTCTCCTTTGTGGACCGCATGGCAAATACCCTGCTGGTTACGGCAGAGAGCGAAGATATAAGCGTGCGCTTTATGCCGTTTGACCCCTACGAGCGCATCTCACAGCTATACTCCGAAAATCACCAGGAGCTTTACAATCTGATGGAAATACGAAGCAATCACCGCATCATCGAGGAGCAAATCGAGGAGGTGATTGCCATTCAGGGCAAAATGGAAGAGGCCCCCGAGGAGGAAATTGCGATGAAAAACGAAAACGAAGAAAAGAATATCCCCTGCGAAGACTTCGAGGAGGATACCTTTGCCCCCGAGGAGGAAGCGCTTCTTGACGAGGACGCAGAAGCGGATGACGAGGGCGAGGGCCTTCTTGTACCCGATTGGAAGGAGCGCCTTGGGGAATTCTTCCCCTCTGACGGCACCCCCGAATCGGAGGACCGCCTGACCTCGCTTACCGATAAAATAGAGGCGATTCTTTCCGCACCCGACGAGGCGTTTGCAGAGGCTGAGGAGGCAAAAAGACGCGGCGAGGACAGCTACCTTTCGATGCTGTACGACATCGAGCAGGACCTTCTCGGCGAGGATGAGGAGGAAGACGGGGACGGCGCACCCTCGCTGTTTGACACCTACGGCGATGACGTGGAATACGACTGCGACGAGGACGAGGATGGCGAGGAAAACGAAGAGGACGAAAATACGCCCTCGTTAGAGGAAATTCTCGATTCCGTGCTGGAAACGGTGGGCGAGGATTACGGCCCGTTTACCAATGACGGCGAGGAAGAGCCGCTTTCTGAGGAAGAGCTGAAGGCTTGCGCCGAGGATAATCCCCCGACGGATACCTCCGACTGCTCGGAAACGGAAAAGCGTCTGCGCGCGGAAACACGCAGCTTTCTGGATATTCCGCCCGCACCCTGCACGCCTCTTTGGGATATTGCCATTTTGAAGGACCTGTTCCCCGACAGAAAAACACCGCTTGCAGGTGAAATGCTGACCTTTGGCGAGATTTCGCAGACCTCTCTGCCCTCTGAGCTTTCCTGCCTCGACTTTGCCGCATACCTGAACCGCATCTGCGAGCGCTCCGAGCTGGAAACGGAGGAAACGGGTATATGGGAAAAGTTCCGCCATCTGAGCGAGCTGATGAAGCACGTGGAGCGTAACAACGTTACGGTACGTGGCTTCGTGCCCTCCTCTGCCCCTCCCCACAAGGAAATCAGGCTCTATATCACCTCTGACGAAGAGGCTCTTGCGCTCTGCCAATCGGTGTGGGAGCAAATCGTTCGCCTGAACAGGGATAGCTTCTATATCGAGGACGTCCGCAACGGTATGAATATTGCCGACTGTATGAAGGCGATTTCGTATATGCAGAACGCAGGTCTTCTGCTGCACACGCCCAACGCCTCGCTCAAACAACAGCACGAGCAATTCTGCTTTACCGCAAGCGTGCCCACCGACTACCGCAAGGACGTGGTGTTTGTGGATTCCGAGCGTGATGCGTTAAGCTGCGGTGCGGTATATCTGCCGCATCATACAGACCGCTCGCTGATGGCTGAGCTTCCGAGGCTGGTGAAAAAGAGCTGGCTTTCGGTTAAGGCGGTGAGCGAGGGGCTGAATATGCCGATAGAGGAGGCAGACGAGCTTCTGCACGTGCTGTTTACCCTCGGCATTCTTTCCGCACCCATCTACGACGAAGCCACCAAGGCGAAAAAATACTATCTGCTGTATCGCACCTCCTTCTTTGAGGAGATGACCTTCCTGAACGGAAAATGGCTGCTGCGCAGCGAGCTGCATCTGCGCCTGCCCCTACAGATGACGGGCGACGAGCTGCTGTTTTGCAGGCACCTCGTGCAGTCGCTGACGGTAATCAAATACATTTCTCCCGTTCACATCAGATACCTTCCGATCACAGACGAGCAAAGACAACGGGTTGTTGATACCCTGACGGATAAGGGCATTATCAAGCAGGCAGAGGGCACCGATAACCTCTACACGCTGAATATCCCCGTTGCGCTTGCAAGATATATCGATTTCAGGCAGGAGCTTCCGCCGCTCTCCGAAAAGCAGTATCCCTGTCCGCCCCGCATCGCCTCTGCCTTCCGTGAGCGTCTGTTCCAGAGCCGACTCTCCAGCCTGTTGAAGGTGATGGACGAGGAGGGCGAGCATCTTACCCGTGAGCGTCTGATAGACGGCGTTTGCAACACCGCCTCGGGGATTACCGATTTTATTGACCAGCTGAAAGAAAGGGGCTTTATCGTCACCGAGGAAGCAGGCGGAGAAAGCTACCGCTTTGCCGCACAGCCCGTCACCATGCCCACGGGAGAGCCCGACTTAACGCAGGAAATCCCCGTGCCCTGCACGCTGAATCAGGCACGCGAGCTGAATGAGGCAATGCAGGATGCCCTGAAGGAGGAAGAGGGCTTCAGCATAAACACCATGCGAGAGGAATACAATACCTCGATTTCCACCAGCACCTATCTGATAGAAATACTTACGCAGAAAAACCTGCTCTCCACGCCCGACCTGCACGGCATACACCGCTTTGCTCTTCCCGCAGAGAAGCTTGCGCACCTGCGCTTCTACCCTGCGCCCCACACGCTGTACGATTTTGATTGCTCCAAGCCCTTCCCCTACCCCATGATTCAGCCCGATGTGAAGGTGCTGCAACAGATTCTGATTGACGCCTCCACCGTGCAAAGAAGCATCTCCTCCGAGAGCTTCGTGCCCTACTGCCCCGATATTACCTCTGCGGAGGATATCCTCTCGGGCAAGGCACAGATTGAAACGGAGGGCTATTGCAGAGAGCATTACGGACTTTCTGAGCAGGAGCTTGCAGAGGTTTTCCGCTACCTTGCAAACATGGGGCTCCTTTCCTATCAGTGCCCCGACGTCTACAACTGTAACGTAAGCATCGAGCAGGCAAGAAAAATCACCTTTACCTGCACCGCCGAAAGGGAAAAGCCGCAACCGGTTATCGTTCAGGGCGAGCCCGAGCTTTTAGAGGATATGACCAATATCCTGCACCTGGTTGCCGCACGGGAAGGCAAAACCGCCTCGCTGGTACACATTCAGGGCGAGCTGAAGCTTGGCTATCAGCGTGCAAAGGCGGCGCTTTCTGCGCTGTGCGAGAAGGGCTACTTAAAATACAGCCTCTCTGCCGACGCCTACAAAATTGCACGCCCCGATATGCCCAACCACAGAATTCAGTTCTGCTCCTTGTAACGGCAGGGCTTGCTTCAAATTTTACCAACAGGACGTTATTTATGTATATCGACACACACGCACATATTTTAGACGAGGTCTACGGCACGCCCGAGGCGGTGATTGCACGCCTTGGTGAGGAGGGCATCGACCGCATTGTAAACGTGGGCTACGACCTCCCCTCCTCCGTCGGTACCGCCGCACTCTGCGAGCGCCATTCCTGCGTATACGGCTTAGTGGGCATTCACCCCGAGCACGCAGACACGGTTAGCAGCGAGGCTCTTTGCCGCCTTGCCTCTCTTGCCACCAAAAAGGGAGTGATCGGCATTGGGGAAATCGGCTTGGATTACCACTATACCCCCTTCGACAAGGAACAGCAAAAGCAGGCGTTTTTACAGCAATTAGAGCTTGCATACAGCCTGAAAAAGCCCTTCTGCATTCACCTGCGTGACGCCGCAGGAGATATGAACGAGCTTCTTACCAAAAACAGGGAGCTGCTAAGGTACGGCGGCGTGATGCATTGCTACGCACAGAGCGCAGAGCTTGTGCCCTTTTACTTAAAGCTTGGGCTTTACATCTCGTTTACGGGCGCAGTCACCTTCAAAAACGCCAGGGGCTTATTGGACGCCGTGCGCGCCGTGCCTGCCGACAGGCTTCTCACCGAAACGGATTGCCCCTATCTTACCCCCGAGCCCTACCGCGGCAAAACCAACTTCCCCTTCTACGTAAAATACGTGGCAAAGCGGCTTGCCGAGTTGAAGGAAATGCCGGAGGAAGCCTTCTGCGCGCAGGTAAAGGAAAACGCAAGGGCACTGTTTCACGTGGAATTTTAACCGACCTACCTCTTATCGTGGGTAGCCTACGCTCATAAAGGAGCGGAGCTTTTCCCATATCAACACCTATTTTTCAGGAGAAACGAACATGGATACGCTTGTATACCCCATCGGAAATAAGCTTTATATCAACCTGACCAATGCCTGCACCAATGCCTGCGAGTTCTGCATCCGTAACGGCAGAGAGGGCATGGGGGGCGGCTCTCTTTGGCTGGAAAAGGAGCATTCCACCGAGGAATATCTTGCTCTTATGCCCCAACGGGGAGAGTATGCCGAGGTGGTTTTCTGCGGCTTTGGCGAGCCGATTCTGCGCCTCGACACCCTGCTTGCCCTTGGCACCGAGCTCAAAAATAGAGGCATTCCCGTGCGACTGAATACCAACGGTCAGGGAAACCTCATCTATCAGCGCAATATTGCCCCCGCGCTTTCTGCGGCGGTGGACACCGTTTCCATCAGCCTCAACGCCCCCACGGCGGAGGAATATGACGCCCTCTGCCACAGCTCCTTCGGGACGGCGGCATTTGAAGGCTTACTCTCCTTTGCCGAGGAATGCAAAAGGGCGGGAATGCGCACCGTGCTTTCGGTGGTGGACACCATCGGCGAGGCAAAAATTGCCGCCTGCCGCAAAATTACCGACAGCCTCGGCGTAGAGCTTCGTGTAAGAGTGTTTGAATAAACGCATAATATAGATTCAGGAGGAAGATATGTTTTTCAAAATCAGTATTTACGGCGAAATATTAGCCCTTGGCGAAATCAACGGCGTGTTTATCCCCTACACGGGCGAAAGCTGTAATCAGGGTGACCGCGACATCACCATAAAGCTTCCCGGCTACGGTCCTGTACACGCAATCGACCTGCAAGGCAACCTGTATCTTCCTGCTAATGCGGGCAGTGTGGACTACTACTCGGGCTACGGCGCACACCGTGAGGGTAAAATCCGCTATATCGGCGGCATGGAGCTGGATTACTATTCGGGCTACGGCGCACACCGCGAGGGCAAAATCCGCTACATCGGCAGAACGGAAATCGATTACTACTCGGGCTACGGCGCACACCGCGAGGGCAAAATCCGCTACATCGGCAGCACGGAGGGAGATTACTACTCGGGCTACGGCGCACACCGCGAGGGTAAAATCCGCTATATCGGCGGCATGGAGCTGGACTACTACTCGGGCTATGGCGCACACCGTGAGGGCAAGCTCAGACGCTTTGCCAATACCGAGGTGGATTACTATTCGGGCTACGGCGCACACCGTGAGGGCAAAATCCGCTATTACGGAAGCACGGAAATCGATTACTATTCGGGCTATGGCGCACACCGCGAGGGTAAAATCCGCTACATCGGCAGCACGGAGGTAGATTACTACTCGGGCTACGGCGCGCACCGTGAGGGTAAGGTCAGACAGGCAGGCAACCGCAGTGTAGATTACTACTCGGGCTACGGGATTTGCCGTGAGGGTAAAATCAGAAGCGTGGAATAAAAGACGGCATAATAAAAAACGCACCTTGAGGGAAAACCCTTGGGGTGCATTTTTGTTTGCCTTTTTTCGTTCATACAAGACTTAGGCAGCCTGTATACCCTTTGTTGCCGCTTTAATAAATTCTTCTAAATACTCTACCCCATATTTTTCTTTAAGGTACTTAATAAGACTGATAGCACCCATATGGCCAACGCCTCCAACCGTCTTATCGTGAAGCTCTCGCGGCACCAAGCTCACACTGACCAAATCGATGTTCTCGTGAAAAACATATGGGCTTATTTCAACGTCTGTTACAATATCTACTACTTCCTTGCTTAATTTCTTTACTTCTACAAATTCTAAAATATCCTCTATTGTTCTTCCGGGATAACGCTTTAACATCTCTTCTTTAATTTCCGAAGGAATCCTCGCGGGATTCTGTAACCACTCACCTGTAAGTAATTCCTCTGCGGCTCTTAAATAATTGCTGTTCCTATTACCCGTCAAGCCCTCCTTTATAACTGCCGTCGAATATTTTTTGTCAAAGCGAACGCTGTACGCATTATTACATTTAATAATATCTATCTCTTCTATTGTTCCGTTATATTGCTTCTTGTATTTTCCAATAATCGCCTTGTCTTCTGCATTATCAAAGGAAGCCTTTAATTGACTTTTAGAAATACGATTATCATTAACATAAATATCTTCTTTTGCTAAGGACTTATAGGATTTTTCTTCAATAATGTTGCTATCTTCATAACTGATCCGAATATTACCGACTTGCTTAAAAGCCTGCCTTTCTAAAATATACTCGCTGTGGAAAAGGCTGGAATCCGCTTTCTTCTTCAGCTTATGGATAGTATCGCCGATTGCATTGCCAAGATCCCTGACGGGCTTAGTAAAGGCAGTCAAAGTTGCGGTCAGCTTGGGAGATAGCTTTTTGGCTATTTTTTGAACTCCATCAGACACCGCCTGTCCAATCTTGGAAACAACCTTTCCAGCGACCTTAAAGCCTGCACTGATACCTGCACCCAAAGCAAAGCCATAACCAAACTTAGTCAGCAATTCTTTGCCTCTTGCTCCATCCATCCAAGCAAAAACCGCTTGCTCTGTCGCACCGATGATACCGTCGATCGCTGAATCAATAAAGAAATACTTTGCACCGTTCAGCGCTTGCAAATACGGACCAATAAATCCACTCAAAGCACCGGAGGCTGCAGCGATACCAACCTTCTGCCAAGAAACGTTATCCAAGGTTTTGCTTTCGACAACTACCTGCATAAATGTTTCTATTGCGGCACCCGTGACAGAGCCTGCCAAGGATGATAGAGGCGGGCAAACAGATGTTATGATGGAAGCAACTGTCCCTACGGCGGCTACAATGGCACAAGCACTTCCAACCATCCATTTTACCAAAGCAGAGGGCTCTTCTTCAGGCGGTTCTTCTATATTAACAACTTCTAACCCTTCCGGCGTAACCCTGAAGCATTCTAACGGATTTAACTCTTCCGTCAACTGCACTAGCTGATCGACGGAATAACCAAAAAACGTTTCTTCTTGCAAAGAAAGCAAATACGCTTTTACCGCCTCTTGCGATGTATACGCTACCGTTTCTATGTCGCAAGTCATCCAATTTGCATTTTGCTCTTCGATAACTGCGTTTACTTCCCGTTCAAATTCCTGATAATCAAAGCTTTCGAAAACGCTCAATCCTGTAATCGGCAGATATTCTCCTAAATCAAAATCCACAAGATATCTCGATGCGTCATAAGAATACAGCGAGCCCAACGAAAGGTCACATTTTTCTTTTTCGTACGGAGCAGCGTTATAAACGATCTGCCCGTCTTCGGATACGCCGTATTGCAAATACGTGCCGTACACCACGCAATGCTCTAAAAAAGCATCGCTCTTATATGCCCACACAAATTGCGTTTCCTCGTCCTGATAATCCAGGTCATACAGATATAAGCCGGCGTTAAATTCCTCCTCCGGAATTTCAAGCTCGCCCACAAAGGGCAGGAAGCCCGCCATAAAGCATACCGACGTTTCTTCCTCGTTGGTATAGCACTCCGTATAATCGGTATACCCCAAGCCGTAAACGCAGTAGGAATCCGACAATTCCACGTATGCGGTGAACACGTCGTATATGTATTCCAGCTTACTTGTTATCAGTCCGTATACAAAGGTTTCAAGGTCTCCGATATAGTCCTTATAATCATACGACAGCGCAAACGCCGCAGTTTGATTTACGGAGTCTCCCTGACTTCCGTTTCCCCCGTTGCCGTTTCCCGTTGGCGGCTCGTTA
>JAFQWR010000192.1 GCA_017407365.1 Clostridia bacterium | reverse complement strand
GCAGAGGCTCCTTCTATATGGAAGAGGCTCGCTACGAGGAAGTTCCTCAGGCGATTGTAACCAAGGTATTAGAGGCTCTGAATGCAGCCAACAAATAAGGAATAACAAACAGAAATCAGCGGTACGGTGTGGCAAATTGCCATGCCGTACTTTTTTTACACAGGGCTTAATTGTTGACTTATCATAGCGGAAGTGCTATAATACATCAAAAAAGAAAACAGAGGAAGCTGCAATGCAAATGCTCGACAAGAATAAACTGAAAAAAGGCATTGAAGAAATCGCTATGTACGACCTTGAAAGCAATAAGGTTTTTGGCTCAGGATACTTGGTTATGCAACGGGGAGAGGTTGCATATAAGGGCTACTTTGGCTATGCGTCTGCCGATAAAAGGGAGCTTGGTGACCGCACGATGTTCCGTCTGGCGTCGATGACAAAGCCCTTTACGGCAATTGCTGCGCTGATTTTAGTGGAGCGCGGATTGCTGTCGTTAGAGGATCGTGTGTCGGAGTTTATTCCTGCATATAAGGATGCCGTCATCACAAAAACAGAGGACGGCAAGCTGACAGCCTTGGGAAAAATCCAAACGCCCATCACCGTGCGTCATTTGCTGACACATACCTCCGGCATCGGTAGTAGCGATCTGGAAAAAGCCAAGCTGCTGACTGCCGAGGATAGAAAAACAGCAACGAGCCTATCCGCACGCTATGCGGCTCTCGGTGTAGACTTTGAGCCTGATTCCAGGCAGTGCTACAGCGGCGTTGCGGCATTTGCGGCGCTGGGCGTGATCATTGAGCGGCTGAGCGGAAAAAGTCTGCAGGAGTTTTATCAGAAAGAAATTTTTGAGCCCTGCGGAATGCAGGATACTACCTTTATTCCCTCTCAGGAGCAGTGGTCGCGCCTGATGGCAATGCACGGGCAGGATCAGCAGGGAAGCAATATTACGGTTGCCATGCAGGAGGGGTGCTTGTTTGAAGCGTTCCCTTGCACGCACTGTGTTGCGGGTGCAGGGCTTGCTTCCACCCTGACAGATTATGCGAAATTTGCTACTATGCTGTTGAACAAGGGTAAAACGCCTATGGGCAGAATATTAAGCGAGGCTGTCTTTGCAGAAATGTCAAAGCCTTGGGTAGTGGTGGATGCATCCTCCTATTGGGGGCTTGGTGTGCGTGTGATAGGCGAGGGGTACCCTTGCTTAGCCAAGGGTACATTTGGTTGGAGCGGCGCATACGGCTCGCATTTCTGGGTGGATCCCGAAAATGAAATTGTAGCGGTGTTTATGAAAAATTCCAAGGTAGACGGCGGCTCGGCAAATTGCTCTGCAATCAGCTTCGAAAATGCTGTAAACAGCGCACTGGTGTAAAGAGGCGGCAGGGTAGAGGCAGGCATTCAGATGAACGCGTCGGTGCTGAATCAAAGAATTTGCTTTGCTCCATCGTTGCGCCCAAGTTTTGCAGGCGGCGGCTTTCGGTGCTGAATCAACAGGAAGCAGATACTTACGCTGGGAGATTGTTTTCTTGCGGTAATAACAAAGCAAAAAAACGTCCGTAGCAGGCGTTTTTTTTGCATAAATATGCCTTCATCTGTTGTAGTGGGGAGCAGCCTGCGTTGATACCTGCATATCGGTAAGGATAAAACGGTTTTTTTGTAAAAGCCAGCTCTGTGCCAATAAAAAGCCGCGCTTGCGTGTCTGATATACGAGAAGCGTCCTTGTTGCTTTCTGTGTATCGATAGGCTTGAAATTTTTTTGTAAAAGCCTGCTCTGTGCCAATAAAAAGCCGCGCTTGCGTGTCTAATATATGAAAAGCTTCCCGGGAGGAAAAAATGAAGAAAATTCTGTTATCGGTGAGTATATTACTGCTTTTTGTGTGCGGCGGCTGCTTTCTCCCCCGCCCTGCAAGCAAGACGTACACCGTTACCTACGATATCCCCGAGGGCATTGTGCATACGGGCGGCGATCGCTCGTTTACGCCCGGCTTTGACTTTTCCGGATGCTACGTGGAATTTGGCACATTCACGGGGCTCCCCTTGGGGTACGAGGTCAGCTCGGTTACCGTCACCTATTTAAGCAGCGGCAAAACCCGTCAGGCGGATGCGCAGGGTGCAAGAATCAGCGTGCGTGAAAGCATAAAGGTCACCCCCTCCGTCACGCCCATAAGGTATGCCGTCCGCTACGACAACACCGTCACCGTTGCGGGTAAGCAGGTGGAGTGGAGTGTAACAGGTGAGTACCCCTCTTATTTTACGGTGGAGATGGAGGAGATATCGCTCCCCTCGCCCGAATGCCGAAACTATGCCTTTGAGGGCTGGCTGATGCAGACAGAGGATGGCTTTGTGCCTTTCCGCGGTTTTTCAGAGCTGTATCATTCCGTGGTGCTTAAAGCGGAATTCAGCGATTTTGTTTTCTCGTGGGAAAACGGCTTGTTTACTCTTACCGAATACGTGGGTGAGGGCGGCGCGGTTGTCATTCCCGAGGAATACCGCGGTGAGCCTGTAACGGCAATCAATGCAGATGCCTTTACGGATGCAGTCGGTATCACACAGCTGATTCTGCCTGCAAGCGTACAGCGCATCGATACCTCAAATATCTTCTGGGCGAATACAAGCGAAGAGGAGCGGGCTATGAATATGCTTGCCGAGATTGGTGTTTCGCTCCAAAGCCCCTATTTCTATACCCAAAACGGCTGTCTGATAGAAAGAGAGAGTGAAACGGTTGTATTTACCGAAAGGGGTGCAACTCTGCCAAGCGGCGTGCGGAGGATTGGCGAATACGCCTTTTTGTGCAGACCTGCCTCAAAGTACGCCATACCCGATTCTGTCACCTTTATCGGGGACTATGCGTTCAGTCACTGCCCCAATTTAACAGAGGTTTCCTTCGGTGCGGAAAGCAGGCTGACCGAAATGGGGAAAAGTATCTTCTGGGGCACGGCGCTTACCTCTCTTCATCTGCCCGGCTCGCTCCGTACGGTACCCGATCTGGGCGTGCAGAATAAGCTTCATACGCTGACTTTGGGCGAGGGCATACAGAGCATTCAGCCGCATGCCCTGCAAAACCTGCTTTCCCTGCGCTATCTCATTCTGCCCGATTCCTGCCTCGCAGTGGGAGAAGCCGCCTTCCGTTACAGCCCCGACGTCGTTGTATATGCAAGCCCCTCGTGCAATCTTTCAGGCGCAGAGGCAGGCACGGTATGGCGCATTACAGAGGATACCCTCTTGCAGACGGAGGACTTCCACTACGTTATCGCAGACGGAGCCGCAACGGTTACCGCTGTAATCGGGGAGGGGGTACTGCATCTGCCTGCTTCTGTTGCTGTAAAGGGGGTTGCGTATCCCGTTTCGCAGATTGCGCCCTCCGCCGTGCGTTTTTTAAGCAGGGTAGACTCCTTTACCGTTTCTGACGAGCAGGCGTTCTACTCCGAAAGAGAGGGCGCCATTGCGGATGCAACGGGTAAATTGGTCATCGGCGGCAAAAACAGCAGAGTGGCAGAGGGTATCACTGCAATCGGCAGTCACGCTTTTCATCAGAGCGGAATCACCGAAATTGCCCTTCCCTCCTCCGTGCTTCGCATAGAGGAATGGGCGTTTTCCGAAAGTGCCCTGCAAAAAATCACGCTATCCGAGGGGCTGACCGAAATCGGGGTGGCGGCGTTTGCAAAAAGCGCAATCGAATCGGTACAGCTGCCCAAGAGCCTTGCATTGCTTGGCAGAAATGCCTTTTATACGTGCAGTTCGTTGCAAAGCGTACAGCTTGCGCCCGACTGCGCATTAAGGGTGCTTCCCGAAAATTGCTTCAACCGCTGTGAGCGCTTGCAGGCTGTTTGTCTGTCCGATGGCTTGCAAAAAATAGGCGAGGGTGCGTTTTCGCTTTGCGCGTCGCTTGCCGAGCTTTCGCTTCCCTACGGGCTGCAACAGATTGGCAGAAACGCCTTCTACGGCAATCCGTCGCTTACCTCGCTCTTCATCCCCGAAAGCGTGCAATACGTGGGCGAATACGCCTTTGCATGGGGAAATCGGAGCCTTGCGCTGTATCTTAAGGTCGGCACCGATCTTTCAGGGTGGGATCCCCTCTGGAATCGGTACGATCATGACGTAGCGCTTGCGGTGCAATGGGTGTAGCTTTGTGCGTGCAACACAAAAAACTGCGTATATTACTTGCATTTTTATGTGTAGTATGGTACAATAATAGTAAGCCCCGTGCGTCAAAGCAGGGCAAACAGGAGATTTAGCTTTATGGTTCAGAAAGAATTGATTACCTTCTACGGCTTCGAAAATTGTGTGCGTATCTGCAACGGCGATGCAGAGCTGATCGTTGCAACCGAGGTCCCCTATATTTTAAGCTACCGCAGAGAGGGTGGCGAAAATCTGATGCACTTAGATCCCTCCCTGGCAGGTGTACGCAGTCCCGAAAAATGGGTGAACTACGGCGGTGCACGTCTTTGGACCTCCCCCGAGGTTAAGGGCAGAGCAGATGAGCCCGATTCCTTCCCCGTAGACTACGAGCTCACCGAGGGCGGTGTAATTCTCACGCAGAAAACGATGTCTGCCGCTTGCACCAAAAAAACGGTAGAGATCGAAATGGCAGAATCCGGTACCAAGGTATACTTAAACTACCGCATCGAAAACCGCAACCTGTTCGAGATCACCATCTCTGCATGGGCGCTTGCTGTGCTTCGTAGCGGCGGTGTAAACTGCGTGAAGCAGATTGATGTAGACACCGGTCTGCTGCCCAACCGCAGTCTTATCTTATGGCCCTACACCCGCTTAAACGACCCCCGTCTCACCTTTACCGATCACTTTATCAAAATCCGCAGTGTAAAGGGTGCGCCCTCTCCCTTAAAGGTTGGTATGCCCCTGTTCGACGGTGCGGCTGCCTACTTTACCGACGGCGAGGTTTTTGTAAAACGCTTCCCCGGTCTTGCAGAGGAAGAGCTGTATCCCTTCGAGGATACCCCCGCATATCCCGATTGCAGCTGTAACTTTGAGTGCTACACCAATGGAGAGATGTTAGAAAGCGAGTCGCTCAGCCCCTTAATGCCCATCAAAACGGGCGAGGTAGTAGAGCATGAGGAGGAATGGGAAATCTTTGTTGCCAACGAGCCCACCACCGAAGAGGAACTCTCCGCATTCTTTGACGCCAATGTGCTGTAAATCATAAAGATTATTTCTAATTCCCCCGAAAATATCGGGGGATTTTTTATTACTATGGCGATTGATTTATCGGCAGAAGGAAAAAATTTGTAACGAAAGGAACTTTTTTACAAACTATTGACAACACCACTTGTGTATGATATAATACAGGTAATAAAGGAGAAGGAGATTTGATTTTATGAAAAAAATCCACATCGTTTTAATCAGTATCGCCACCGCTGTGGTGCTTGCCATTGGCTCGGTTGCCTTCTGGTATTTTGATAGCGGCGTACGTCCTCTCACTGCAAGAAGAGAGAAAAAAATCATAGAAGCAATGATCGATCTTTCAGATGGGTACAGAACTTTTGAGAACACAGAGATCGAGACCTATCTGGGCTCTTATATGGGTGCGGACGTATTTATGCTAAAGGGTGATTATTATTTTCTAACCGTAATAAAGAATTATGAATATAGAGGCTTTTCCATTGAAGATATGTATGGATTCCCGCATATCCGGGTTTATAAGGGCGGTAAGCTTTATTTGTTCGAGCTTTTAGCAGAGGCAAATAGCCCGATGCTTCAAAAGCGGCACGTAGAAAAGATAGCGAAGATCTTTTATGAAAAGTACATACATACTAACGAGGAAGGATCGGGGG
>JAFQWR010000191.1 GCA_017407365.1 Clostridia bacterium | reverse complement strand
GGAACTGCGTTTCAAGAAAGCGATGCTGGAAGAAGTCGCCGCTGACGTTGCCAAACGTTATGATCTTAAAAAGATCGATTACAAAATCGGTTCCATGATCGAAATTCCGCGTGCGGCACTGCTCGCCGATCAGATGGCGGAAGTTGCGGAGTTCTTCAGCTTCGGTACCAACGACCTCACCCAGATGACCTTCGGCTTCTCCCGTGACGACGCCGGTAAGTTCTTAGATGAATACTATGCTAAGAAGATCTTCGAATCTGATCCCTTCGCTAAGGTAGACCAGATCGGTGTAGGCAAGCTGATGAAGATGGCTGTTGCAGCAGGTAAGGAAGTTCGCCCCGACATCAAGCTCGGTATCTGCGGCGAACACGGTGGTGACCCCTCCACGGTTGAGTTCTGCCACAACATCGGCCTCAACTATGTTTCCTGCTCGCCCTTCCGTGTACCCCTTGCTCGTCTTGCTGCTGCTCAGGCTAACATCAAGAATCCCCGCAAGTAATCGGAAAAAAGCTGTTATTTGATATGTAGATATTGCGCCTCTTTTAGTTTTACTTAAAGGGGCGCATCTTCTTTTTATCATAAACCCGTGTGCAAGCATTTATTTTTTTATTACGCACACCGATATTTATTTTTTTCGCCTGTTGCATTTGCAATAAGCTTTTATATAGATTTGGCGCCGATTATTTTTTTGTTGCACGGCGCTCGGCAATGCTTGTATTTTTATACTGAATTTATTACAACTGAATAAGAATCAGGTAAGGGGATATTGGTTTCCGTAAATGCGCAAGCATTTTACCTGCGTGTTTTCGGAATAGCTATGCTGCATAGCAAAAAACACCAAAGAAGAGGTAAAACCATGTATCAATTATTTACTGACACCGACACCGACATCACTCCTGAACTTGCCAAAAAATACGGCTATAAGCTGATCAGCATGCCATATATTAAGGGAGGTAAAGAGGTTTATCCCTACGAGGATTTTGAAGTATTCGACAGCAAAGCCTTTTACGACGATTTGCGTAAGGGCGAGCTTCCCAGCACCTGTGCGCTTTCTCCCGTAAAATACGCAGAGTATTTTGAGCCCACCCTAAAGGAGGGAAAGGATATTCTGTACGTGCATTTTTCGGAGGCAATGAGCGGTACGTTTGATGCCATGCGTCTTGCATGGAGCGAGCTTTCCGAGAAATATCCCGAGCGTAAGCTCTATACCGTGGATACCAAGGCAATCACAATTTGCAGCTATAATATCGTTTGCGAGATCGGTGATCTTGCATTAAAGGGCGCAACTGTAGAGGAAATTCTTGCATGGGCGCAAAGGGAAGTAGATAAATTTGCCGTATATTTTTATGCTGATGACTTAAAATTCTTTGGCAGAAGCGGTAGAGTCAGTCATTTTTCCGCAACAATGGGCAACATTATCGGTATTCATCCCATTATGAACATGAATAGCGAGGGCAAGATGGATGCCATTGCAAAGGTAAGAGGCAAGCGTGCCTCAATCAAGGCAATTTTTCAATACATAGAAGATTTACAGGAGGATATTAAATCACACCGTGTAATCATCGGAAACGCTGATGCTTTAGAGCTTGCGCTCGAGATGGAAAAGGAGCTGAAACGCCGCTACGGCGAGGATCTCCAAACGGAAATCGTTTCGGTTAATCCCACAGCGGGCAGTCACTGCGGCCCTGATACTGTGGGGGTGTGCTTCCATGCAAAGCACAGGTGATCCTATGATTACGGTAAAACAGGTTAAAACGCGCAAGGATATCAAGGAATTCATAGAATTTCCCCTGCGTTTGTATAAGGACTGTCCTTATTTTGTTCCGCCTCTGTATGTAGACGAAAAGGCGTTATTTCAGAAAAAGACCGTTTACGACGATCAGGCAGAAACGGTATATTTTATTGCACAAGACCATGGAAGAACGGTTGGCAGAATCTCCGGTATCCTGCAACGTGCCTCCAATGAAAAATGGAAGCAGAGAAGAGTACGCTTTACCCGCTTTGATAGCATCAACGATCAGTCTGTTGCCGACGCTCTGTTTGAGAGTGTAGAGCAGTGGGCACGTGAAAAGGGTATGGATACCGTAGTAGGGCCGCTCGGTTTTTCGGATTTAGAGCGAGAGGGGCTTTTGGTAGAGGGATTCGATCAGCTTTCGACGTTTGAGGAGCAATACAATTATCCGTACTATCAGACTCTTATCGAGCATAGAGGCTACTGTAAAGAGGTGGACTGGACGGAGCGTAAGCTTTACGCCCCAAAAAAGGTGGACGAGCGCATTGCCCGTATCACCGATCTGATTATGAAGAAGTACGAGCTTCATTTCGGAACGGCAAAAAACGCCTCCGATTTTATCAGAAAATACGGTGACGGCTTTTTTGAAGCCTTAGATTTTACCTATACGGATATCTATCAGTCGGTGCCTTTTACAGAAAAAATGAAAAAGCAGCTGATCAGCAGCTTCAAGCTGATTGTAGACGTCAAATATGCGGCTGTAATACTCGATAAAAACGATCGCATCGTCTGCTTTGGGGTTTGCTTTCCGTCCATTGCAGAGGCTCTTGTGGGCTCAGACGGTAGGCTTAAACCGAAAACACTGGCAAAGCTGTTGAAGCAGATCAAAAATCCCAAGG
>JAFQWR010000190.1 GCA_017407365.1 Clostridia bacterium | reverse complement strand
GCAAAAAGCAAACGAAACGGTAAAAGAACACATCAACGGCATTTTATCGGTTGCCAATGAGGTTTGGCAAAATACCGGCTTTTGCTATGAAGCAAAAGCGGCGATAAACAGGGAATACTTCCCTGCAAGAAGCTACCAATCGCTTACCCTGCCCGACGGCGAATACGATGCTCTGATTGTGTCGCTCGGAAGCGCAAAGGGTGATAACTGGTGGTGTGTGGTATATCCACCCCTCTGCTTTATCAACGCAACCGACATCGGCACGGACGGTATTGAATACCGCAGTAAGCTGTTGGAGATAATCCGATCTTTTTGGGCAAAACGAAAGAGTTCTTAAACGAAGTTATTCATGCAGGTATTTCCCGATAGGGCTACCGATATAAACCAACAAGGAGCAACTATGAAAACAATCGTAAAAACGGTTTCTCTTGTGCTTGCCTCTGTTGCAATTCTGCTCAGCATACAGGTCGCATTCGTGCAACCGAAAGCGGCTGATGCAGCAGTGTTAAAGCAGGGCAGCTACGGAAACGATGTAAAAAACGTGCAAACAAAGCTGAAAAGCCTTGGCTATTATACCTATACCGTAGACGGCATTTTTGGCTCGCGTACGGTGAAGGCTGTGCGTGCATTCCAAAAAGCCTACGGCCTTGCCGTAGACGGAATTGTGGGCACAAAAACCGCCAAGGCGCTTGGCATTACGCTTTCGGGCGGCTCTTCTGTGGGAGGGTATTCCTCTAACGATGTGTATCTTCTTGCAAAATGCATTTATGCAGAGGCGCGCGGTGAGCCGTACACCGGCAAGGTGGCTGTTGGCGCTGTGGTGCTGAACCGTGTAAAAAATGCATCCTTTCCCAATACCATTGCAGGCGTTATCTATCAACCGCTTGCCTTTACCGCAGTTGCGGACGGACAAATCAACCTTTCGCCCGACAACACCTGCATGAAGGCCGCTAAGGATGCCATCAACGGCTGGGACCCCACATACGGCTGCTTATACTATTACAACCCCAAAACAGCCACAAGCAGCTGGATCTGGTCGCGAGAGGTGGTGGTAACCATAGGAAATCACCGCTTTGCTATTTAAGGAGGTACTATGAAACAGTATGATGAAAGACAGGGCGACTCCCTGATTTTACAAACGGAAGCGGTATCTGCCCGCTTTGGCGGATGGATGCTTGGCGTAGTGCTGATCAGTATTTTTGCCTTTTTACTGCTTTCGGTTTATGCGGCAACGGCGCACGGATTTTTTTACTCCAAGCAGCTGGAAAGCATTTATCAACGATCCTTTTACGATCTGCACGAAAATATGAGCAACCTTGAGGTTAAGCTCTCGAAGCTGATGGTAACGGGCGGCATGGGTGATACCGAGGATTATCTGAACGAAATCACAAGGCAGACAGATCTGACTGCATTGAGCCTTTCGGAGCTTCCCACAACCGAAAACACCTTGGCAAAAACGGAAAAATTTATCAATCAGGTGGGTGACTACTGCTCGTATCTATCGCATAAAATCGCATACGGCGAGCCCTTTACCGAGGAAGAATACAAAAAAATTGAATCCCTCTATCAGACAAACCATCTGCTGCTTACGGAAATCACCGTTATGGCGCAGAAGGTGAATGCAGGGTATTCCTTTACGGAAAACATGGACCGAAATCAAGGATATAACAGCTATCTTTATTCGAGCTTTGATGAAATAGAAAACGGCTCGGTAGAATACCCCACCATGATTTATGACGGGCCATTTTCGGATAATCTTGCAAGCAAGGAGCCCTTGGGGCTTACCAAGCAGGAAATATCGTTGGAGGCGGCACTGAAATTCATCGAAACACATGAGGTGTTGCAGCTGAGCGAGGTCCGGCATATCGGCGACAGCAACGGACACCTTTACACCTACAATTTCAGCGGTAAAACCAAGAGCGGCTCTGAGGCATTGGTGCAGGTGAGTAAGCGTGGCGGTAAGGTGCTTTTGTATGACGCCATGCGCACCCCCGACCATGCGGATTTAAGCGATAAGGAATGTATCCGTATTGCCGAAGATTTTGCCAAGAATATGGGCATTCTGCAGCTTTCGGGCGTATGGGTGAGCAACTACGGCGGATATGCGTATGTAAACCTTGCCTATACCCAAAACGATATCATTTATTACCCCGACCTTGTAAAGATTATTGTTGCAAAGGACACGGGCGAGGTGCTTGGCATGGAGGCGGCAACCTATTATTCCAATCATACCGAGCGAAGCGGCCTCTCCCCCACGCTTTCCACCGTTCAGGCAAGACAGAAGGTTTTTTCTAAGCTTAAAATAGAATCAGAGCGGCTTGCGCTGATTCCGTACCGTGCAAACACCGAAAGGCTCTGCTACGAGTTTTACGGAACGTACAGCGGTTTGAAATACTTTGTGTATATCGATGCAAAAACGGGCGAGGAGCTTGACGTGTTGCGTGTGGTTGACAGCGACCAGGGCTCTTTGGTCCTTTGAAATAAGGGCAAACCATTGCCCTTTTACATACGTCGGGGCTTTCCCTGAACCCGAATGACGCTACCTGCAAAAAAAACGGTGCGATAGAGTTGTGCTTTTTGGAGTATTCCTCTGCAATACCAACAAAACCAGGAATGAATTTTCTGTTCCGTTTATGAATTATGAAAAACACTGTGTAAAACTCTTGCGTTTTTTTTCTTTTTGTGCTAAAATATAATGGCTTTC
>JAFQWR010000189.1 GCA_017407365.1 Clostridia bacterium | reverse complement strand
GGCTACGGCAATCTGCAGGTGGGCGCAACCGTATGCAAGGGCGAATGCCTTTGCCCCCGTGTGGACATCGCAAAGGAATGCTGTGCCTTAGAGGAGATCGTAAAGGCAAGCATGCCCGCCCCCAAGGAGGAGGAAAAGAAGATCGAGCACAAGCAGCAGATTTCCATCGACGATTTTGATAAGATTGAGCTGCGTGCGGCAAAGGTCATTGCGTGCGAGGCTGTACCCAAGGCAAATAAGCTGTTGAAGCTGCGTGTCAGCCTGGGCGGCGGCGAGGAGCGCACGGTGGTCAGCGGCATTGCCAAATTCTACACTCCCGAGGAAATGGTGGGCAAAACGGTTACGCTGGTATGCAACCTGGCACCCTGCGTGCTGCGCGGCATTCTTTCTGAGGGTATGATTCTTTGCGCAGAGGATTCTGAGGGTAAGCTCACCCTCGTTCAGCCCACTGCGCCCGAGGGCAGTGAAATCTGCTGACGGAAAAAGCATTGCTCTCTCTTGTGCTTCGGCATCAGGAAGAAAGTGTGCGCTTGACGAAAATAAACTGCCTGCGGCACAAGCCGACAGGTAATGCACGAAAGGAAAAAGCGGTGGAGGCAGATATCCTGCTTTGCCGCTTTTTGTAAAAGACCCGAATCACAGGCAAAATATCAGGCTGATTCAGCAAAGAAAAAAGGGTAGAGGAGAGTTTTTTATGCTTTTAACCCCCGAATTTATACATTCTGACGTGCCCCTTTACGAGTATCCCCGTCCGCAGATGCGAAGAAGCAGCTATCTTTCGTTGAACGGCGTCTGGCAATATACCGTCAGTCGCTCGTCCGAAAGGCCGCTTTCCTATCAGGGCGAAATTCTCGTTCCCTATTCTCCCGAAACGGTGCTTTCCGGCGTGAACAGAGAGCCGCTTAAAGCAGAGGAATATTTGCACTACCGTCGCTTATTCACCCTTCCCGAGGGCTTTGTGCGTGCGCGCGTGCTGCTCAATGTGGGTGCGTGCGACCAGGTATGCGCCGTAACGGTCAACGGAAATGCCGTAGGTGTGCATAAGGGCGGATATCTTCCCTTTTCGTTTGACATTACCTCCTACCTGCTAGAGGGGGTAAACGAAATCTGCTTTACGGTGACGGATGACGCCTCCTCGCCCGATTACGGCAGGGGCAAGCAAAAGTATAACAACAAGGGCATCTGGTATAGGCCCACCAGCGGTATCTGGCAGTCGGTCTGGCTGGAAAGCGTGCCCGAAACCTACATTGCGGGCGTAAGCGTCACGCCCGATCAGCCCAACAAGCGTGTGCACGTTTCCTGCGAAATCGTAGGCAGCTCCGGTATGCAGGTGTGGATGATGGAGGGCGAAGAGGTCATTGCCTACGGCGAAAGCCTGAAAAGCGGCGTATGGCTGGATGCCTCCCTTTGTAAGGAATGGACGCCCGACGATCCTCAGCTGTACCGTCTGCTCATTCAATGCGGTAAGGACGTGGTAGAAAGCTACTTTGGCTTGCGTGCATTTGGCACGGTAGAGGTTGCAGGTGCAAAAATGTTTGCCGTAAACGGCAAGCCCGTGTTCACCAATGCTCTGCTCGATCAGGGCTACTATCCCGACGGCGCGTACACACCGCCCTCCAACGCATTTGTGTTTGATCAGCTGAAGGCGGTAAAGGCGCTTGGCTTCAATGCGCTTCGCAAGCACGCAAAGGTTGAGTCTCAGCTGTGGTACTACTATTGCGATCTTCTTGGCATTCTCGTATGGCAGGATATGGTCAACGGCGGTGAGCAATACCCCGATTGGCGCATTGCCCTGGGGGCGATTTTTCCCTTGAAAATGGATGATACCTGTTATGCAAGGACAGACCGTAAAACGGACCGCTCGCGTGAGCAGTACCGCAAGGAGGCCGTAGAAATGCAGCTTGCGCTGTATAACTGCACCTCGCTCTGCGTATACACTCCCTTCAACGAGGGATGGGGGCAGTTTGACGCCCTTAAAGTGTGCGAAGAGCTTCGCGCGGTAGACCCCACGCGGCTTTACGACCACGCCAGCGGCTGGTTCGACCAGGGCGGCGGAGATTTTTGCAGTAATCATATCTATTTCCGCAAGGCACGTATGAAAAACGACGGCAGGCGTATTCTTGCGCTTACCGAGTTTGGCGGGTATTCCTGCGTGACGGAGGAAAGCGCAAACAAGCCCTTCGGCTACAAGTATTTTGCCGATAAGCCTGCGCTCACCGATGCATTTGCCAAGCTCTACCGCAAGCAGATTCTGCCGCTCATCGTAAAGCAGGGCTTAAGCGTTGCGGTATACACTCAGCTGACCGATGTTGAGGGCGAGGTAAACGGTATGTTCACCATAGAGGGTGTATGCAAAATGGATGAGGCTGTGGTACGCGAGGTAAACGAAGAGGTGTTTGAGGCATTCCGCAACGTATGCCGCACCGAAACTCCCATTGATGCGCTTGAGGCGGTTATCTCTGCGGCTGAGCCTTCTTCTGATGTTGAGGAAGCACCTGTTGAAGCTCCGCTTGAAGAGATGGCAGAGGGTGAAGAGAGTGCCTCGGAGGAGTAAAAGGCGGCGTTCCTTATGCGGATAGCTTGAGGAAGAATTGGCTTACAAATATATCTGTAATATAAAACAAAGGGCTACCCAAGTGGGTAGCCCTTCTTCTATGCATAATACAATACTCAGATACTATTCCTTAATCAGCTGCTTGATATATTTCTTTTCCTTTGCGGAAATCTTGCCGTCTACCGAGCAAACCATCAGGCTGGCAAGAATGATGCTTTCCTTAACGGATTCATCC
>JAFQWR010000188.1 GCA_017407365.1 Clostridia bacterium | reverse complement strand
GCATTTCTGCTGTTCCCTTATGCTTTATATGCGATTACTTCTTGTCGCCCGTCAGCTTTTGCTCGGCTGCCTTATACTCGCGCTTAGATTCCGCATCCTCACGGGCAAAGCGCTCATCCATTGCGGCAATAACCTCCTCGGGGGTAGCGCCGTTCATCAGCATATCCACGTCGGAGGAGATAATCGTTTCCTTTTCCATCAGCACGCGTGCCATGTTGTGCAGAATGGGGAGCTTTTCCGTTAAGATCTTGCGGCACTTTGCAAGGCATTCGCTCACAATCTTATCCGTCTGCTCGTCAATGCGTGCGGCTACGCTTTCGCTGTAGGTGTGCTGGGGAGAGAAATCTCTGCCGAGGAAAACCTCGTGCTCAGAGCCGTAGAAGATGGGGCCAAGCTCGCTCATACCCCAATCGGTAACCATCTTGCGTGCAATTGCGCTTACCTGACGGATGTCGTTGCTTGCGCCTGCGGTGATGTCCTGAATGACAAGCTCTTCCGCCACTCTGCCGCCCAGGGCATGGGTGATGTTATCCAGCCATTTGTTCTTGCTGATAAAGACATCGTCGTTGGTGGGGCGGTACATGGTGTAGCCGCCTGCCTCGCCACGGGGAATGATGGTAACCTCGTGTACGTTGTCCGAATGGGGCAGGCACTTTGCGGCAATCGCGTGGCCCGATTCGTGGTACGCTACGATGCGGCGGTCGGATTCGGTAACCAGACGGGATTTTTTGGCAGGGCCTGCAATCACCTTGTTGAACGCCTCGTAGATGTCCTTCATGATGATAACCTTTCGGCCTGCGCGTGCGGCAAAGATTGCCGCCTCGTTCAGAAGGTTTTCGATATCTGCGCCGGTAAAGCCGCTGGTAAGACGTGCGATGTTGCGGAAATTGATTTCCGAGGAGAGGGGCTTGTTGCGTGCGTGCACCTTTAAGATTGCCTCTCTGCCGCGTACATCGGGGGGATATACGTGCACCTGACGGTCGAATCTGCCCGGACGCATCAGTGCGGGGTCTAAGATGTCTGCACGGTTGGTTGCGGCGATTACGATAATGCCCTCGTTTGCCTCAAAGCCGTCCATCTGCACAAGCAGCTGGTTGAGCGTCTGCTCTCTTTCGTCGTGTCCGCCACCCAGACCGGAGCCACGCTGACGGCCAACGGCATCGATTTCGTCGATGAAGATGATGCAGGGCATACTGCGCTTTGCAAGGTCAAACAGGTCGCGCACACGGCTTGCGCCCACGCCCACGTACATCTCTACGAAGTCCGAGCCGGAGATTGAGAAGAAGGGGACGTTTGCTTCGCCTGCAACTGCCTTGGCAAGAAGCGTTTTACCCGTTCCGGGAGGGCCTACCAAAAGCACGCCCTTGGGAATTCTTGCGCCAAGCTCCGTAAAGCGCTTGGGGCTTTTTAAGAAGTCCACCACCTCACGCAGCTCTTCCTTTTCCTCGTCGCAGCCGGCTACGTCGGTGAAGCGAACCTTTACCGATTCGTTTGCCTTCGTTTTTACCTTACCGAAGTTCATTGCGCCCTTCGCGTTGCCGTTCATCTGACGCATAATAAAGAAGAACAGAATGAGGATTAAAAGGATGGAGCCAATGGTGGTTGCGGTGTTCACCCAGTTGCCCGAGTTAAAGTTCACCAGCTCCAGCTTCAGAAGAGAGGAATTTACGGTGCTGTTGATTTCCGCCTCCGTCTTTCCCTCGGCGGCAAGAGCCTCCGCAATCTCCTTTACATATTCCTCCTGAATGGCGAGCGTTGCCTCTACGAATTGGTCGTAGACCATATAGCAGGCGTAGCCCACCTTTTCGGTAGAGGTGAACAGGGTGTTTTGTGCGTTGCCCGTTTTAACGTAAACGTAAACGGTGGTGCTGTTTTCTGCCTTGATGCGTGTAACGTTACGATCGGCAGGGCTCTTGTAGAGCTCCGTGCGGTACAGCTGTATCAGTTCGTTATAACCGATGGTTTCGATGGACTGCTTAAAGAACATCGAGTACGAAAAGTACAGAAGACCAAGAACGATCGCAATGCAAACCACCGTGATGATGGCTCTTTTTGCAGTTTTGTTCAAAGTTATTTCCTCCGAATTTCTTTGCTGTTGGTTATGGGCGAATTACGCCGTATGGTATATGATACCATAAATTGAAGAATATATCAATTATTATAAGCCGTTTTTTCAAAAACTATTGCAGTTTCGGGTGGCTCGCCTCATTTATATGTATAGTATAACAGAAAAATGTATGTATTTCCGTATGGGAATGTGAAAGTTTCACGAAAATCACGAAAGGAGAAGGGGCTCAGAAAAGAAAAAGGCAGAGTTTTTCTCTGCCCTGAATTGCGGAATATTTTTTCTGCAATCGTTTGAGTATAACGTTGATTGGTGCAGAAAAGGTATGCTCTCCTGCGGAGCTTCGCCGCTACCATTTGGTGGGGATACCGTTCTCGTAGTGCCAGTAATTTCCCTCTGCGGTGGGCTTTGATTCGCTGTAATAGTATACGGTAGCGTTGACGAGGGGGCTGTTTCCGTCCCCGATGTCGATGCCGTTCCATTGCTCAGCTGTGCCGTTGTAGTAGACGGTGTTTAAGTGGTAGCAGGAAAAAGCATCCTTCCCAATTGTTTTTACGGCGCTTCCAAGGGCTACGCTTGATAAATAATAGCAACCCGCAAACGCCTCATCGCCGATTTCAGTGACGGAATCGGGAAGGATAATGCTTTTTAAGCTTGTGCAGGTAGAAAAAGCTTTGCTTCCGATTGTCTTTACGGCGCTTCCAAGGGTTACGCTTGATAAATTGCGGCAATCCGCAAACGCGTTATCGCCGATTTCGGTGACGCGGTCGGAGAGGGTTATGCTTGTAAGGTCGAGGCAATCCTCAAATGCCCACGGATAAATTTTGGTGATATACGAGGGCAGAATAAAATTGCTTGATTTCCCCGTGTAATTTATCAAAATTTTTTCTTCGCCATCGGTAAATACAATGCAGTCGTTATCCTTGGAAAGCTTGCTTGTGCCGGTTGTCGGGGTGTAGACGTGTTGCGCATGTATGCCAAAAAAGCCGTTCTCGAAGCTGCTCGCTGTGATTGAGGAGCTGTTGCATACCTCGATCAATCGCTTGCATTCATGGAATGCACTTGATTCAATATTAACAACGGAAGCAGGGATTTCAATGCGTGTTAAGGATGAGCAGGAATAGAAGGCTGTTGAATCGATTTTCGAAACGGAGCTTCCCAGATCGATCTCAGATAAGCGGGAGCAATAGCCAAATGCGTTCCATCCGATTTCAGTAACGGAATTGCCGATTGCCACCTCGGTTATGTCGGTGCAGTTGCAGAAGGCAAAGTGATAAATCTGCGTGATGTACGTGGGTAAAGTCAGCTTTGTTTCCCTTCCTGTATATCCCAACAGTATTTTTTGCTCTCCGTCAGAGTACACGGTATAACCGTTGTCAACAGAAAGCTTGCTTGCGCCCTCTGTTGGCGTGTAAATGTTTTTTGCATATAAGCTTAAATCTCCGTAATCAGGGGAGCCTGCTTGGATATCAAGAGAGGATTTGTTGAATATCTCCACCAATTTATTGCAGCCCTTGAATGCCTCCTTTCCGATTGCGGTGAGGGTGGAGGGCAGAGTAATGCTTGTCAGGCGGAAGCAATAATAAAAGGCGTAATCGGCAATCGAGGTTACGGTTTCGGGCAATGTTACGCTTTCAAGCCCGTAACAGCCGCTGAATGCGCTTGTTCCAATCTCGGTAAGCGCAGAGGGAAGCACGAGATTGCTCAGGCTGTTGCATGAATTAAACGCATTTTCGCCGATATAGGAAACCGAGTCGGGAATGGATAGCTCTTTCAGCTTGCCGCAACCCGAAAAAGCGGATTCTGCAATAGAGGTAAGAGCATGAGGCAGGGTAATGTCTTCGAGACTTGTGCAAGAGGCGAAGGTTGCCCTTTCCAATTCAGTGACAGCGTTTGGCAGGGTGATATCAGTCAATGCCGAGCATCCGGAAAATGCTCTTTCTCTGATTTTGGTAACGGAATCGGGAATTGCGATATCAGTCAATGCCGAGCATCCGTAAAAGGCTTCTGTGCCAATTTCAGTGACGGAAGT
>JAFQWR010000187.1 GCA_017407365.1 Clostridia bacterium | reverse complement strand
TTGATTTCCTCATCCGAAAGAAGCTCGCTGAATGCCTCCTTTTTATCCATCGCATCGTAATATGCGATAGCCGCCTGAATCTTCTGCTCGCGCACTTTGGTAGAGGCAGGGCCCGTCTGCGCCTGCGTGCTGTCGTAATACTTACGGTAGGCAAGGTCCGTCTGCGCGCGGTCGTTTTCGTAGTCCGCCGCCTTTTCGGCAAGCGTGTTGTTGTATTCCAGCACCTCCTCCAGACGGCTGTCACGCTCCTTTTTGAGCGCGTCGATTTTTGCGCTGACGTCCGCCGCAAGCTTTAAGTCGAGAGCGGCAACCGCCCTTGCCTTTTCCTCTCTCAGCGTGCTGAGCTCCTGCGAAAGGGAAGAAAGCGCCTTTAAGGTCTGCTCACGCACGGCGTAAACGTCCTTGATTTTTTCCTGCTCGTATTCCTGCTGCTGCTCTAAGGCAATGGAAGAGCGTGCAAGCCCGCGCCTGAGCGCCTCGTTTTCTGCACTCTTTTTCGCCTCGCCGTACGCCTCCTCCAGCGCACGGATACGCGCCTGCTCCTGCTCCCTTGCCTCGTTTTCTTTCTGCAAAAGCGTTTGCTCTCTCTCCTTCGTGTCCCTGTCAAGCTCCATTTCGGCAGCCTCTCTTTCGTACTCTGCCTGCGCCCTTGCACTTTTTTCGATTTCCTCGTCCGTCATACCCTCATACGTCTTTTTGGTAAAATCGGGCGTTTCCTTCAAGCCCGCATCCTTGCCCGTCAGCGTATCGTCGAGCGCCTTTAGCTCCTTAATCAGCTTCCTCTTATCCTTTTTTCCATCCTGCATAAGCTCGCTGTTTTCCGCAAATTGATACTGATACATCCTTTCCTCCTACACAATGCGTAATCTGTCGTTTACACGCAGCAGACCTCTTCCGCCCACCGCCGTGTATTCCTCTCCGTATGCCACGGCACCCGTCTGCCATTCTCCCTGCACCAGGGTATCGGCAACAATCACGCCGTCCTCCTGATAATACAGGGTAAGCACACCGTTTTTATAAGCACCGCTCGCATTATTACCCCTGCCGATGCGAAGTGCCTCATCCGAAAGCATAGCGCTGCCCTCTGCGTCCTCCTCCAGCAGATACAGCACGCCGCCCACACAAACAGCGGCGGCAAGCCCGTCACCTCCAATCATCCGTACGGAAGACGCCGCACCCGAAACACAAAGCCTTTCTGCCTGCCCGAGTACAATAGCCCCCTGGTTCACCGAAAAGCCGCACACGTACACCCTACCGCCTGCGATATATCCCACGGCTCCGCCCCTGCTGCTGTCGCAAACCGAAACGTCCGTCACGCCCTCTGCAAGCGGCACAGCACCCTGCAACGTCCCCGAAACGGGGTTATACAGCGCAAGAAACAGTCTTTTTTCGCTGACGTACGCATACGGATAGCACTCTGCGCCGCTGTCGGAGCCTGCTCTGCAAAAGGCAAAAGCCTCTGCCTCGGGCAAAGAGGCAATGGGCTCGCCCACCCACGCCTCAGACGCCCCGTAGTTATACACGGAAACGCCCTCCTTACCGCCGAGCATGGCAACAGTGCCGTACACGGTATCCGCCGCACAAAGGCGCAGGCCTTTGCTCTGCTCCGAAATACCCTCGCCACTCAGCATAATCTCGTAGCTATACACCGCCACCGAAAGCCCCTCTGCATTGAGGAATACCGAAAGGCTGTGCGCACCCTTTTGCATCGGCACCTGAAAGCAAAGGCTGTGCGCCGCCCGTGTAGCCGAAAGAGGCAGGCTCAGCGTGCTTAAAGCAGTGCCGTCCTGCTCGCATAATACCTCCGCCGCACCGCCGCCGCCTTCGCTTGCCACCACACGCAGGGTAACGTACACGGCAGTATTTTTTTCTGCCTTCACCGAAAAGCCAATCAGCCTTTTTTTCTCCGAAAAATATTTCTGCACACGCTCCTCGTGATACAGCGTGCTGAGGCTTTCTTTTTTTCGCCTTTCCTCCTGCTCCGTCAGCCGTCTTTCCAGCTCCTCCGTCTTAAAAAACGCCCATTTTGCATAATTCATAGCCTTATCCCTCTCTGGTATCCACAATCAGCTGGGGCTTACTGATACAAAACTCGGGGTCCGCGCTTTCAAACGTCAGGCGGAAGCGATTGCCCTGCACCGAAAACGCCGCCGTCATACTGCCGCCAAAGCTCTTTTTCCGTGCGGCGGTGTCGCTTTCCACCTCAACGGTGTAATCCCCCTTGCCCGTTACCGTGACACTGCGCAGCACCTTTTTGCGCTCGGCACGGTTCAAGTCCGTCCACGGCGTTTGCCAGCGCATCAGAAGGGGCTTTCCGAAAAAGCAGCCGCTATCTCTCAGCACGCCCACCGCCTGCCTGTTCTGGGTAAGCACAAGCGCCGCACTGCCCGTTTCCAGCTCCAGCATACACAGTCCGCGCACGTCCACGCCGCGCATCACCCACGCCTTTTTCTTATACAGGTCGTAGCACACCAGCGCATTGTTTTGGTAGCCGCTTTCGTCCTCGCTCCACGGGGTGGTGTATTTCAGGCGCACGGCAAGGTACCATCTGCCCCCGTGTCGGCAGGCAAAGGCACCGGGCTGATTGCTTTCAAACGCCTCCTGCCATTCGGGCATTACACGCACGGCGTCGAGCCCGTCAAAGCTGAACGCCCCCTCCTCCGATAAGAAGTAGATGCGGTCGCCGCACACCGTAACGGTATCGGGGTAAATTTTACCCGTGCTCTGATAAATCTTCGTCACACGGAACTGCGTCTGGTCGGCATACGCCGAAACCCTTGCAATGCCGTACGAGCGAAACAGATACACGTAATCCATAAACTCCACCGCGCGTAAAATGCCGCCGCCCTCATCCGCAAGCTGAATAAAGCCTGCCTCATCCAGCGAAATATGCCAGTTTGTCACGTTGAGGTCATCCGAAAACCAAAGCTCGCTTTTGTCGCCTGCGGTGGTGGCAAAAAGCCTTTCGTAATGCACGCAAAGCGAGGTCACGTACGGCGCCTCGGGCACCTCGTAGGGCGCATTCACGCCGTCCCACACCAGCATCGGCTCGCTTTCAGAGCTGATAATCAGCACGTCCTCGCCGTTTAAGCGGTAGTTTACCGCCGAGAGCTTCCCCTCACGCTTTACATTCAGCGATACAAAGCCGCCGTCCTCAAAGAGCGGTGCGGCGTAAAGATAGCCGTCCTCTCCCTGCGCCACAAGCCTGTCATCCTCTGTGTCCCTTTCTCTGTCGTAGCGGTGAAAGCAAAACAGCGCCCTCAGCCCTGCCGACAGCATAAACTCCCGCTCACGAAAGCGGAAGGCCTCCACGCCCATCAGCCTTTTGAGCGCACCCGAGCCGCCTGCCACGTTGAAGCATTCGGTTGCAAATCGTTGCGGAAGCAGGTTTTCCTCCTCCACCGTGCGTAAGCCTCCCGAAAAATCCCCAAGGGTGATTCGCTCCCTCTTAATGCCGGGCAGGCTCATTTCCTTTCTGTAAATCACAATTCTTCCTCCCTTCTTCCTTACGCCCCAAAGCTGAGGGCGCATACCCTCTTGCAAAAAAGAGGGCGGCTTACAGGGCGCAATAAGCCTTTCCGCCGCTTGCAAGCCACCCCAAGGGCATTATCAGCCGATTGCCCAGCGTCTGTTGGGCAGGCGCATTGCCGTAGACCTTCCGCAAATGCTCAAAAGGGAATCACGGTATTTTCTTTCCCACGTGATTGCCTCCTGAAACAGCCCCGAAAGCAGGCAATATTCCGCCGCAACGCCATAGGCAAGCACCCTTGCCGAAAGCCTGCCCGCATCCACGGTAAGGCTATCCTCCATACCCACAGCGGCAGGCAGATAGCGGTATACCACACGGTACACCCCGTTTGCAAGCGAGGCACCGTGCGCCCTTGCATGGAAGCGCACCTTATTTCCGTTTGCATCGGTCACAAGCCGAATCGCAGAGCAACGCTCCGAAAGTGCCTCGTAGGGCAAAAAGCCATCCTTCACCGTCACCGTTTCGCTCGTTTCGGGCGGCAGATACTCGCTTGCCACCTCGTCGTGCACCAGATTTCCACAGCGCAGAAGCAAGGCATTCTGCTCGATATTTTCCCCATCCTCAACGGAGTCCTCGCCAAGCCCCAAAAGCCCTGCGGCAAGACGTAAGACCTCCTTCATACTGATTTTCATTCCTTTTCCCCCTTCATCAATTCCCGCCGCTGACCCATCCTTCTTATTTGCCTTCCCATAAAACAAGGCGCACGGCGATTGCTCCTCTGCCACCCGATTACGGGCGATATTATGTAATTACTCCGGTTTTTTGGCTACACCCTTTCAGGCATCCGCCGCAAAAAACAGCCGTTACAGATATTCCACAAGCGCCTCTTTTCCGCTGAGGAGCTGATCCAGGCGCTCCATTCTCGTCATACGCACCAGCTCCACCGTACGGGCGTCTAAGGCGTCGTAGGGCACCGTCAGCGCACGGGTGGTCTGATACTGCCCCCTGTGATGCACCTCGTAGCACCCCTTCCGTTCGTTCCGCACCAAAAAATACCTGTGGTCGATCTCCTTGATGCGATTGGTGATATCAAACAGATCGCCCGTGATTTCCGTCAGCCCCTCACGCAGCATATTTTTAAGCCTCGTCTAAGGCAATCATTCTGCCCTGACCGTAAATGCGGTCGCACATCAGCTCGGTATATTTCACGAGCGTTGCGGTATAAACGGGCTTATTGGGCAGCTGACGCAGGATTTTGCCCTCTTCGCCCTCCAACCACTTCCAATCGCAAAGCTGATGGAACACGAAGTCCTTGCTGTCTAACGCATACAGCGAGTAGCCGGGGCAGAAGCGGTCTGCCACGAGGGGAATGCCGTTGAACGAGATGGCACGGTAGCCGCCCTTAAGCTCCACCGTATCCACGTTGCGCTTGTAGTTCATCATCTCCTTGATGTACGCACGGCGCACGCCTGCCGAGCAGATCATAATATCCACCTCACTGCCTGCACGCTCCTGCAAGGTATCCACCAGCGCCTGCAAAGCAAGGTCGTCGATTTTGTTGGTGCTTTCGTCGGTGTAGGGCGTCAGCCAGGAATAATCCGCCTTATTCAGGCCGTAAATGCTGCCCTCTCCCGCAAAGATTGCACCAAGACCGGTGATTTCGTTGTTATACGAGCCCTGAAGCACCATAATATCGCCCTCCTGCACGCCCGTGAGCGTCTTATCGAAGGCAATTTCGTTGTTGGTGCGATCTACAAAGGTGATGCGATAGCCGCTTGCCACCACATTTCCCGCTCTCACAAAATCCACCACCTGACCCTCCATCACGTTGCGCGTGGTGGAATAGGTGATTTTGCCTGCGCCGGAAATAAACTCCACCTCGCAAAGCGTACCGCTGCCGTCACCAAACAGCATACGGCCGAAGTTGAAGGAGGCGGCCTTAATCAGACCCTCCATTTCCGCATTCAGCAGGTTGACGAACGCACCCGCATTGTTTTGGGAGGCTCTTAACGCCTTATCGGTGATTTCAATCTTGCCGTACAGGTTTTTCAGGCCCGAAACAAACTGCACGTAGTTGTTCGATGCCGCCGTGGGCAGGTCGCCGTCCTCCGTACCTGCGCTGATACCGCCGTTCACACCGTAGGGCGCCATTTTGCGCACCTCCTTGCCCCATACGTCCGTCGTAGACTGACGGATTTTACTGAGCAAGGGATTGATTGCCGTGTTCAGCTGGTCTGCGACCACTCCTAAGTAATAGCTCTTTAACGCATTCTCCGCACTCTGTAAAGTTACCATATTTCTCTCCTTTTCCCTTTATTGCCGCATCAATAAACGGTCAGCGGCATTCCGTATTATTTTTGCAAAAGCGCATTATTTCGAAAGGTACGCCTTTGCCAGACGCCCTGCCTCTGCAAGCGTCTGCGGCTTATTGCAGGCGCTCAGCGCCATACCGCCGCCGTGCAGCAGCCGGGGTGAGCCGCACCCCCGATCTAAGGAAAGAAGGTAGTCTGCCACCGCTCGCTGACCTTCACCCCCGCTTCGACCGCTTTCATCGGTCACGGGGGCTGTGCTATGAGATTTTTCCGTCCGTTCCCCTGCCGTAACAGACGGCGGCAAGCGGGGCGTCCCCCGTGCCTCCTCCCTTGCGTTGGGTGCAACAGCCGTTGCATTATCCGCCATCAGCCTTTCAAGCTCGCGCACACGCTGACACTTTCTGGTAAAAGCCGCCTCCAGGCACGCGTACGCCTTTTTCAGACTCTCCGTATCCTTAAATTTATCGGTGGAGGCGAAGCCCTGCCGTTCCTCTCTTCCAACCCTTTCCCTACTATGAACCGTTTGCTCCGCTTGTTCCATTCCCTTCTCCTTTCTTTATAATCATAGGGCTTCCCCCTTACCCCAAATTGCAATGCAGGGGTTATTGTATAAAAGCCTTCTACACCCCGGCCGCAAGGCTTAACGCCGCCTTATGCGCCTGCACGTGCTGCATCAATCTCACTCTTGCACTATCATCCGCACACTCATAGTCCCCCGAAAGCATAAACGCCGAATGCTCACGGATATGCACCTCGTGGTCGTCGATTTCGCTGACGGCGATCTCC
>JAFQWR010000186.1 GCA_017407365.1 Clostridia bacterium | reverse complement strand
GGGATTCATGCTGGCAACCAGCATAAACTTTGCGGGATATTCGATGGTGGCAACCGCTCTTGCGATGGTAACCACGCCGTCCTCTAACGGCAGACGGAGCGTTTCCAGCGAATGACGGCTGTATTCGGGCATCTCGTCTAAAAACAGCACGCCGCCGTGCGCCAGCGATATTTCGCCCGGCTTGGCGTTTTTGCCGCCGCCCACAAGTGCGGGAATGGTTGCCGTGTGGTGGGGAGAGCGGAAGGGCCGCTCGTATACGATACCTGCAGAGGTATCCAGCTCACCTGCCACGCTGTGGATTTTGGTGACCTCTAACGCCTCCTCAAAGCTCATATCGGGCATGATGGAGATGATGCTTTTGGACATCATCGTTTTACCCGAGCCGGGCGCACCGATGAGCAGAATGTTATGCCCACCCGATACCGCAATCTCTACCGCACGCTTTGCCACCGCCTGACCGCTGACGTCTGCAAAATCGCAGGCGGTTTTACGCTCTGCCAAGGCGTCTGCATAGGTAGAGGGCTTAACGGCAGGAAGTGCAATTTCGCCCTTCAAAAAGGCAACCGTCTGACGAAGGCTTGCCAGGGCATATACCTCTGCACCCTCTAAAAAGGATGCCTCCTTGGCGTTTTCCTTTGGAATGATAAAGCGCTTATAGCCCTGCTCTACCGCAGAAATCAGAATGGGAAGCACGCCGTTTACACGGTTTAAGCCGCCATCCAGCGAAAGCTCGCCCACAAAAACCCAGCCATTCAGCACGGCAACGGGTATCTGCTCGCTTGCCGCCAATATGGCAAGCGCAATGGGAAGGTCGTAGTAGGCGCCCTCCTTTTTGGTGTCGGCAGGGGCAAGATTTACCACAACACGGTCGTAAGGGAAGTGAAAGCCGCTGTTGGATACCGCCGAGGGTACACGCTGCTTCGATTCCTTAATGGCGGCATCGGGAAGCCCCACCGTTTCAAAGGCGGACGTGCCTGCGTGGATATCCACCTCTACGTCTACGATATAGCCCTTTACACCGTTCAAGCCAAGACTTTTTGCTTTTGCTAACATAGTTTTCCCCCTCAAAAAGCGCCCCTTACGGGCACGCCCACTGACCGCCTTGCACCCTCTGCATATTATTATAGATAGAGCAAGAGCGGATTGGACGCTTTCAGTATAGCACACTTTTACGCAAATTACAAAGCGTTTGCCACCTGAAAAACAAATTTACACGAAAAAAAACAGGGCGCAAGCCCTTTTTAAGGTGCGCCCCAAGAAAATTATTCCTCGATATCCTCTGCCTGTGCTTCCTCTCTTGCAGGAGCTTCCTCGCTTGCAGGAGCCTCTTCCTCTGCCGCAGGAGCTTCCTCGCTTGCGGGAGCCTCTTCCTCTGCATTCTGCTCGAAAACGGGCTCTGCCGCACGGCCTGCATTCTGATTGAATGCCTCGATGGGATACACGTCGTCGATATTGATGGCAATGTTGCTGCCTGCCGTGCAGATAACGTAGAGGTTGTTTGCACGGTCGATGCTCACTACCTCGCCGACGATGCCGCCGATGGAGCGCACCTTATCGCCAATAACGATTTTATCCTTCATCTCCTGTGCCTGCTTCTGCCTCTTTTTGTTTGCCATATTGGAAACGACCATCATCACAACAAACACTGCGAGAAGCACGAGAAGCATAACCGTGGACTTCCAGTTGTTCTGCGTGCCGGTTTCTGCCAATAGCTGCATTTGAATCATCATATTTATTCTCCTTATCCGCTCCATCCTGAGCGGAATATTTTCATATAGTTTAACTGAATTATGAAAAAAATGCAAGCAATTAAACGCCTGTACCGAATTTTTCATAAAACTCTCGTCTGAACGACATAAATTCGCCATGAATGATGCTTTCTCTCATCCGCTCCATCAGCGAAATCAGGAAGCGCAGGTTGTGGATGCTGAGCAGCATACCGCCTGCAATTTCGCCTGCATTGATGAGATGCCTGAGGTACGCCTTGCTGAAATTTTTGCAGGTGTAGCAATCGCAATCGGGGTCGAGCGGGGTGAAATCATCCTTGTATTTGCTGTTGCGCACCACCACCTTGCCGCGGCCGGTCATTGCCGTGCCGTTGCGTGCAATGCGCGTTGCAAGAACGCAGTCGAACATATCGATGCCGCGCATAACGCCCTCAATCAGGCAGTCTGCACTGCCCACGCCCATCAGGTAACGGGGCATATTTTCGGGCAGATGCGGCTGCATGGCATCCAATATGCGGTACATATCCTCCTTGGGCTCGCCCACCGAAAGGCCGCCGATGCCAATGCCGCAAACGGCACGGTCTACGCTTTCCTTCAGCGAGAGCAGGCGCAAATCCTCAAAGACGTTGCCCTGCACGATGGGAAACAGCATCTGACGGTCACCGCTGTGCGCATTCTTGCAGCGGTCCAGCCAGTCGAGCGTGCGGCGCATTGCCCTTGCGGCGGTGTTATGGTCTACACCGTAGGGCGTGCATTCGTCGAACTGCATGATGATATCCGCACCTAAGTTGTGCTGAATTTCCATACAGCGCTCGGGGGTGATAAAATGCTTGCTTCCGTCTAAATGCGAGCGGAAGGTCACGCCGTCGTCGGTGATTTTGCGCAGGGAATCGAGCGAGAACACCTGAAAGCCGCCGCTATCCGTTAAAATGGGGCGGTCCCAATGCATAAACTGGTGCAGGCCGCCTGCCGCCGCCACAAGCTCGTCACCCGGGCGCAGAAACAGGTGGTAGGTGTTGGAAAGAATGATCTGCGCATTGATCTCCTTCAATCGGTCGGGAAGCACCCCCTTTACGGTGGCTTGCGTGCCGACGGGCATATACACGGGCGTTTCAATGTCGCCGTGCGGCGTATGCAAAATGCCTGCGCGCGCACCCGTTTCGGGGTCGGTTTTAATAAGTTCAAAAGAAAAGTATTCGTTGTTCATAGTCCGTTTACCGTTTTTTATATCGTCTACGCCGATTATACCACAAACGCAAAAAAAACGCAACGCTTTTATAGGCGGCGCTACGCATATTTGCCTTGACTTTTGATAAAAACGGGTGTATAAT
Organism: Clostridia bacterium; assembly: GCA_017407365.1. Taxonomy (GTDB): domain Bacteria; phylum Bacillota; class Clostridia; order Christensenellales; family HGM11417; genus RGIG2219. Next base: position 317 of record JAFQWR010000186.1, on the reverse strand, counting down.
ATTCCTTGATAGCAGGAGGGTTTTCGTTATGCTTTTTAATTATCATACGCATACCAAGCTTTGTAATCACGCCGTAGGCGAAAATAGAGAATACGTCGAGGCGGCGATTGCGCGCGGCTTGAAAACGCTGGGCTTTTCCGACCACGCGCCCTATTATTTCCCTACCGAGGAAAGGCGCAATCAACGTCGGCACGCAATGCACGTGGATAAAATCCACGAATACGCGGACAGCGTTCGCGCGCTCGCCAAGGAATACAAAGACGATATTCGAATTTTATGCGGTTTTGAGTTGGAATATTATCCCGATTATCACGAGG
>JAFQWR010000020.1 GCA_017407365.1 Clostridia bacterium | reverse complement strand
CACCATGGAATTCGCCGGTTTTGCCCGCATCTGGACGGATGACGCACATGCGCAGGAGATCCTCGACCTGGTGCAGGAAGTGCGCGAAGCCAGCTTTGTGGACGACCCGGAAGAATATTTGCCAAAAGGCCGTATGTGGCGCATAAAAAAATCTTGACAGAACGTCAAATATCTGTCATAATAGATATGTTCCGAGCAAGATGGGGCTATAGCTCAGTTGGCTAGAGTGCTACGTTGACATCGTAGAGGTCACTGGTTCGAGCCCAGTTAGCCCCACCAGAAGAAGCAACCGTGAAGGTTGCTTCTTTTTTTTTGTGCCTGCACAATATAGAGTCAGGCACAGTTTTGCTTGTGTGATACAGGCGAGCAGATTAAATCAGACAGCAGAGCATGGCAAGCAGGCAGGGGTTGCAAAAGCTGTGACGGGTGTTTTGCGCGGTCTGTCCCCGTGCGTAGGTGGGGTAGCCGCACATATTGCCCTGCGTGCCGTAGGGAGAATCTCCGCAGCAGGCAGAGCGTGCGCATCCGCAGCCACAGCCGCCGTGGCAGGTATTACAGCCGTTTCGGGCTGAGGCGGTCGCTCCCTGATACAGCGAGGGAACGGAAGGAGAGCAGGTGCAAACGGGCTGTGCGGTATAACCGCCGCCGCAATAGGTAGCGGCACAGGTGGACGTCTGGTACAGCATAGAATTTCCTCCGATGGTGTATTTTTGCGGGAAGAAGCCTTCCCCTTCTCATTCTATGCGGAGCGTCTGCATTTTGCTTGCGCCTGATGTGCAAAAGCCGCATATTCCGTCAGATTACCGCGGTGCCGTTCAGATAGGATGCCGCAATATCGCTTGCGCGGTAGCCGGATGCTCTGTTCAGGCTGTCGAACAACGCCTCGGGACGTGCCTCCCGAAACAGGTTCCTTTTGTAATATCGCTTCAATCCGCTTAAAAATCTTTGCTTGCCCATGCTTTCACGCAGGGAATGCATCAGCAAAAAGCCCTTGTCGTAGGCAATGCTCACGTATTCCGTTTCCGAGCGGAATTCGTCTACGCTCCTCGTCATCGAGGTGTTTGGGCTTCCGATTACCTGCTCGTAAACGGAAAGGAAGCTATGGTAGCTTTCTCTCTTTTTCTGTGCATACTCCTGCTCGTTCACGCCGTACGAGGGCTTTTCTCCGTAGAAGAGTGCAACCGAATATTCCGCAAGCCCCTCGTCGAGGTAGTGGTAGCGATGCGGATTGCTGCCCACGCCGATTGCCCACCATTGATGGGCTACCTCGTGCAGGGCAACTGCCGCAAGGTCCTCGCTTGCATTCAGTGCAGAAAGATATACCAGAGAGGAGTATTCCATTCCGCCCTGATAAAAATCCGCCGTGGCAAGGGTGAGCGAAGGGTAGGGATAGCTGCCAAACAGGGCAGAATAAACGAGCACTGCGTCAACCGCCGCCTGCAGGGTTTGTTGCGGATTGCTGTCTCCGTAGTGATAATAGGCTACGTCAACCTTTCCTGCCGATGCGGTGAGCAGGCCGTATTCCCTGCTGAAAACCGCGGCGAAATCTCTGAGGCTCTCTCCCTCGATGCGGTATACCGTCTGCTCGCCCTTTTCCTGCTTTTCAGTCAAAACGCCTGCGTGTGCCACCTTGTATGCGCTCGGCACGCTGAGGGTTACGTCGTAATCGGCACAGGCGCTGTAAAAGGTTTCGCCGTTTGCGTAGTATGGGGTTTCCACAAAGGCACCGTTTTCGTAGATGCACAGAATCGGATAAAAGTTGCCAAGGCTCACACTGCGGTCGGTGTACCCCATACGGTGCCTTGCGTGGGGCAATGTGGTGGTAAATTGCAGGTGAAGCCGTGCCGTCTTTTCCGGTGCAAGCGGCTCAGGTAGGGGCACGCATAAAATGCCCATATCCTCGCCCGTCACCGTGGCGGCAACCGCTTCGTTTTCTACCGAAACAGAGGTGACCTCTATGCCTCCGTAGCTGACTCCGTCGGGGAAAATTCTTGCAAGCGCGCCGTAGTGATAGGGGCGGATGGCGGCGTTTTCCCGGAAGGCGTTGGGGTAGAGGTGCAGGCGAAGCTCCGTAAGGCTTTCCTCTGCGGTGTTGGTGTAGGTAATCTCCTGCTCGCCCGTCAGCGTGTGTGCTTCCGCATCGTAGCAGATTTGCAGGGTATAATGCGTTTTGCTTTCCTTTTTACCGCAGCCCGAAAGCGATAACAAAAGCAAAAGGGCAGATAAAAGGGAAAACAGGTATAAGAAAAGTTTTTTCATACGATACTATATGAGGCGGAAGGCGTGTGTATGCCCTGTAAAACGGTTGCCAAATTGTGGAAAATGCGGTATAATTATGCCATAAGAGGTGACTTATGCGAGAGGTTGGCAAGGTAACAGAGGTAAACGGAGCTCAGGCGGTTGTGCGGGTGATGCGCTCTTCTGCCTGTGCCAAATGCCATATGTGCTCCTTTAACGAGGGAGAAAAGCATATTGACCTCACGCTCGATAACAGCGTAAACGCAAGGGTGGGCGATTCGGTAGAGCTTGAAATGTCAGGCGGATACGTGCTTGGCAGTGCGCTGATTGCGTACGGCATTCCGTTGGTGCTTGCCGCCGTGGGGCTTGCTGTAGGGCTTTGCTTCAAAAACGAGCTGGTACAGCTTTTGCTGTGCGTTGCCGCGCTTGCCGTTGGCTTTGCAGCGGTTGGCATTTTCGATAAAAAAATAAAACGCAAGGCACGCTTTGCACCCAGAATTCTGCGTGTGGTGGATGCGTCCTGAAGGAGAAAACAATGTTATATCATGTAGAAAGCAAGGAGCAGTTTGAGGAGCTTCTCAATAAGCCCGCCGTGCTGGTGGATTTTTATGCCGATTGGTGTATGCCCTGCAAAATGCAATCTCCCATTGTAGAGGAGCTTGCCGAGGAGGGCTATGAGGTTGCCAAGGTGAATGTAGACGAGCTTTCCGAGCTTGCGCTTCGCTATAATGTGCGCTCCATCCCCATGATGATTTATTTTGTGAATGGCGCCGTAAAGGAGCAGGTGGTTGGCTTAACCTCCAAGGAGGAGCTCGCGGCGTTGATGCAGGCGTAATTTTTGGATGGGTGCGTTTTTTGCCGTATGCGCATATGCGCAGGCATAAGCATCCGTCTGACGTGCGGTAAAAGGGTCGGTTGCAGGGGCAATCGGCTTTTTTGTCCGTGCTTTTACAAATACCAAAAAATGCGGGTAATTGTTTACGTATCTGCATATTGGTAGATATAATATAGGTAAGGAAATACGGGAGAAAAAGGGAAATGAGCAAGCTTCGATCGCTGCTTTACATAATTTTTACCTCCATCTGGATTCTGGCGGCTGTACTCGTCTTTGTGATAGGTCTGGTTGGGGTGATAGACTACGCAAAAAACGATAATTTTTTTGAGGGTTGGTTTTACTGGGGTATTGTGTGCGCCGTGCTTATGCTGTTTGACGTTTTGCGCATTGTGTTTGCGCAGACCAAGCAGAGCTACCGCGAGGGCGTGGAGGACAAATATCTGTATTACGATGGCTACGGCAACTTTTTTGTGCGTGACCGCGGTTGCAGCGGTATGATTGTCGGCTTTATTGTAAGCTCGCTGATTTGTATCGTCATCGGTCCCATCTGGCTGATTAAAAAAACCTATCAGGCAGTTCGCTCGCTGATTGTCGTTATCCGCGATTTCCGCGCTATGAAATGGTAAAAACAGCATCGTCCACGGCACCGAGTCAATCGGTGCCTTTTTTTTGCGTAAATGTTCTTGGTTATAAGGGGGATGGGGCTTTGCAAAAAAAGTGCAAAAGCGCAGTCCTTTGCAAAACCGTTGATAATTTTTGTAAGCAGAATTTGCGAAAAAGGGCAAAAATGGGCTTTTTTGCTATGCAAGGGGATTGACTTTTTTTGTTTTTTATGGTATAATCATAGTCGCTATTTTTTGCAGCACAGGAGAAAAGAGTCATGACCGTTAAAATGACCCAAAAACTTATCGCCGCCGCAATGGGAAAAAGCAAGGTGGATCTGCTACTGAAAAACGCAAATGTCATCGACGTTTTTGCAGAGCGTGTCACCCCCACAAGCATTGCCATCAGCAGTGGGTATATCGTAGGCTTCGGTGATTATGCAGCCAAGGAGGAGTGGGATTTAGCAGGCGCATACGTTTGCCCCGGTCTGATCGACAGCCATATTCATCTGGAAAGCTCTATGCTCAGCCCTGCGGAATACTCGCGCGCGGCTTGTGCGTGCGGCACCACCGCAGTGGTTTGCGACCCGCACGAGATTG
>JAFQWR010000185.1 GCA_017407365.1 Clostridia bacterium | reverse complement strand
CTGCCCGAGGAGGAAAAGAACCTTCCGTTCTCACCGGGGAAGCATTGCTGAAACTGCGCCTGCAAGCCGTCGTAACGTGCCTGCGTTTTTGCACGGTCGTAATCGTTGCCATAAAGAATTTCGTAATTCATAATGTTCTCTCCCTGAATATTTATTTGATGCCAATCGCATTTTGTGCGTTGGTGAATAGGATTCCTTCTTTTTCTCTTTCCGTTAAGGGAAGTGTAAGAAATAGCCTCAGCTCCTCGGCAGGGTCCCACAGGGGGAAGTCAGAGCCAAAAAGGAAGTTTTCTGCACCAAGAGTGCGGATGATGCGCATTGCCTCCTCGCCGCTCAATGCAAACAGCGTGGAGCTGGTATCAAAACGCATATTCTTCAGCCCCTTATAGGTTTCGGTTACGTTTCTCCAATCACAGTAGCCGCCCATATGTGCCCCGATTACCGTAAGATGGGGGAAATCCCTTGCAACTTTTGCAAGACGGAAGGGCTGAGAAAGCGAGGAGCGCGGATCGCCCACGTGGAAGAGGGCAGGAAGCCCTGCCTCCGCAAGCGCGCCGTATATCCCGTATGCGCTTTTGCTGTCGATGGCAAAGCCCTGAAAATCGGGATGAAGCTTCACACCTTTGAGCCCAAGCGAAAGCATACGGCAGACCTCAACCTCTATTTCCTGCTGTGAAAGTGCAGGGTGCAGGGTGCCAAAGCCCGTGAGGCAGGGGTTGTTTGCCGCCTCCGTGGCGATATAACCGTTTATGCTTGCCACCTGATGCGGTACGGTTGCAGTGGAATGCACCAGAAAGTCGGTGATGCCTGCGCTTTTTCCGCTCTCTAAAAGCTGAGCAATTCTGCCGTTTTGCCTCGTGGGTAAGCCGTAGTAGCTGCCGATTGCCTGCACTGCCTTATCTGCAATTTTATCGGGATAGATATGTACGTGCGCATCAATGATTCTTTGCAATGCAGGTGACCTCTTTGTTTGCATTCGGCAGGGCGGCAGTATATTAAGCCGCTTTTATGCTTTATGATTCATCAGTAGTATAGCACAACTGTGCAAAAAAGTCAAAAATTTGCAGGGGAAAGGTGTAATTCTCTCGTAAAAAGAGGGTGCGCGGCGCTGTGGAGCGATTATTTCTCTCTGCAGCTATGTGTGATGCGTTCTGACGTGTTCTTTTGTGCAAGTGAGCATATTGACGCACAAACAAAAAAAGCAGAGGAAATCTCTGCTTTTTGTACAAAATCACCCCCAAGGAGGAGAAAAGTCGGGAGTGCCTTTTTGTCTGAAATTATCGGATGATACGCGAGCGGATAACGCCCTCAATTGCGTTGACCGTTTCTAAAATATCATCACCGGGGTCGCCGTCGATATCCAGCATGGAGTATGCGTACTCCCCGTGGCTAGAATTGATGAAGTGGTCGATGTTCAAGCCCTTTGCGCTGACTGCGCCCGAAAAACGTGTGATCATATCCTTGATGTTCAGGTGCAGAATGCACAGGCGCACGTCGTTACTGCGCGGCATCACGCAGGCAGGGAAGTTTACGCTGTTGCGGATGTTGCCGTTTTCGATATAATCCACTAAGGAGCCTGCGGCGGCGTAAGCGCAGTTATCCTCAGCCTCGGGCGTGGATGCACCCAGATGGGGAATGCAGATTACGTTTTCTGCGCCAATCAGCTCGTCACAGGGGAAGTCGGTGATGTAGCGGGAGATATTGCCTGAGGAAAGAGCCTCCAAAAGAGCCTCATTATCCACAAGCTCCCCACGGGAGCAGTTTACCAGCACGGCGCCGTCCTTCATTTGTGCAAAGGCTTCCCGATCGATCATGCCCTTGGTGGAGGCGGTATAGGGGAGGTGCAGGGTGATGTAATCTGCGTTTTCGTACAGCTCACTCAGTACGTCCACCCTCTTTACCGAGCGTTGGATGCGCCAAGCGGCGTCTACTGAAATATAGGGGTCGTAGCCCATAACGTCCATGCCAAGCTCGATGCAGTCGTTGGCAACCAGTCTGCCGATTGCGCCAAGCCCTACAACGCCAAGCGTTTTGCCCTTGATTTCTCCGCCGACAAAGGCGGATTTTCCCTTTTCTACGGCGGGGCCAACGTCCTTGCCCTTGCCCTTTAAGGTTTTAACCCAGTCGATGCCCTCGGTGATTTTTCTGCCGCCCATTAAAAGAGCCAGCAAAACAAGCTCCTTTACAGCGTTTGCATTTGCGCCGGGGGTGTTGAATACCACCACGCCGCGTTTGGCAAAATCGTCCAGGGGAATGTTGTTTACGCCTGCACCTGCACGTGCAACGGCAAGCACGCTTT
>JAFQWR010000184.1 GCA_017407365.1 Clostridia bacterium | reverse complement strand
CTACGGCTATCGCGACAGCAAAAACTTCTGGTTCCATCGCAAAACCAAAATGCGTGCCGAGCTTCTGCCCATGCGAGAGGCAAGCCTTGCCTCCGTGCGCTATGCGGCTGACCGTGCAGACGACAAAATCAAATTCACCGACGAGGCGCTCAAAACGGTGCTTGCCGTGCCCCGTGTGTTCCTGCCCCTTGTGTTGAAGGGCTGTGTGGAATGGGCAAGAGAAAACGGCGTGGAGCTCATTGACGCTGAGCATATGAAAATCATTCAGGATAAGCGCGCCAAGGAAAAGCAGGCAAGAAAGAAATAGACCCCTGCTTTTTGGCTATCAATTTTTTCAGAATGCGTCGGGCGGCGGTTTTGCCTCTTTCTTCTCTCCCTTGTCTGAAAGGGAAAAAGGAGAGCAAAATTGCCGCTCTTTTTATGAAACACAGGCTACCTTTGGCGGTGGCGTTTTTTGCGTTCAAAAAGGGCGGTTCTCAGCCAAATTTTCCGCCTGAAAAAGGAGCGTGCTGTTTTCAGGGCGAAAAACAGGGCAAATTCGGGCAAAACCTGCTTGGTAAACAAGTAGTCATCCTGCTGCTGTGCGGCTTGGAATAAGCCTGTATTTGCGCTGAAAACACGTCTTGCGTTCGCTGTCACGGGCAGGAAACCTTCGCTGCGCGGCTCTCAAAAAAATGAGAGATAGGTGCGGGTGACAAAAAAATATCATTATTTTACGGAGTAAATTTTGCGCCTTTCCCTTGCTATCCAAAAAGCGTAAAAAGGGGGAAGAGGAGTTTTTTGTGAGAATACAGCTTTCCGATCATTTTACATACCGCAAGCTGATCCGCTTTACCCTGCCGAGCGTGGCGATGCTGATCTTCTCTTCCGTCTACGGCGTGGTAGACGGCTTTTTCGTTTCTAACTTTGCAGGCAAAACCTCCTTTGCGGCGGTCAACCTCATTATGCCCTTTCTGATGATTCTTTCCACCGTGGGCTTTATGTTCGGCACGGGCGGCTCTGCGCTTGTAGCCAAAACCTTTGGCGAGGGAGATGCAAGGCGGGCAAACGAGCTGTTTTCGCTTTTTACCTACGTGGCGTTTGGGCTGGGCGTTGTCATTGCCACACTTGGCATTGTGTTTCTGCGCCCCATCTCTATCAGGCTTGGAGCAAGCGGCAGGCTTTTGGAGGACTGCGTGATATACGGTACGGTGATTTTATGCGCCCTGCCCTTCTTCATTCTGCAAATGCTGTTTCAGTCCTTTTTCGTCACGGCAGAGCGCCCGAATCTCGGCTTTGCGGTAACTCTTGCCTCAGGGCTTACCAATATGGCGCTCGATGCACTGCTTGTCATTTTGCTTCCTGCGCAGTATAAGCTCATCGGCGCGGCGCTTGCCTCGGCGGCAAGTCAGGCGGTGGGCGGCATTCTGCCCCTCGTGTACTTCTTCCGTAAAAACACAAGCATTCTGCGGCTGGGAAGAGCGCGGCTCGACCTGAAGGCGGTGGCAAGGGCGTGCATCAACGGCTCGTCCGAGTTTATGACCAATGTTTCCATGAGCCTCGTGGGTATGCTGTATAATGCCCAGCTATACAAATATGCAGGCGAAAACGGCATTGCGGCGTACGGTGTGATGATGTACGTGAGCATGATTTTTTCGGGTGCGTTCATCGGCTATTCGGTGGGCAGTGCGCCCATCATCGGCTTTCACGACGGCGCACGCAACACAGCAGAGCTGAAAAGCATCTTAAATAAGAGCCTTACGCTCATTGCGGTGTTCTGCCTGCTGATGACGGCGCTTGCAGAGGGGTGCGCAGGGCTTCTTGCCCGTATTTTTGTGGGCTACGACGCCGAGCTGATGGCGCTCACCGAAAGGGGCTTCCGCATTTATGCGCTTTCCTTTCTTTTAATGGGCTTTGCCATCTTCGGCTCGGGCTTTTTCACGGCACTCAACGACGGCTTAACGTCCGCCCTCATATCCTTCTTGCGCACGCTGGTGTTTCAGCTTGCCGCCGTGCTTGTGCTTCCCCTTTTGTGGGAGCTGAACGGCGTGTGGATTTCCATCGTGGTGGCAGAGTGTATGGCGTTTTTGCTTACCGTGCTGTTTTTGAAGATCAGGCAGAAGCGGTATGGGTACTGATCTCTTTGCTTTTCTTTTATGCAGGCAATGCTTGGGCTTACGGTGCGTTTTTATGCAGACAAAGCGTAGGGTATGCGTGCGCCTTTGGTGTCTGAGCCGAAAAATGCCGTCAGCAGACATATCCTTCTGTAAACAAAAATATATATAAGAATGCTGTAAACAATTGTTGACAAAACGCCTGTATTGCGGTATAATATTGAATAATTACTGGGGAGGGTAATATAAGAAAATTATGGTAGTTCAAGTATTATGTAATATTGTTATGTTTGCAGCGTACATTCTGAATATTGTGTATATGGTATATACACTGCGGAGCATACCGAAGGGATTGACGAATCTTGACGAGCATTGCGTTGGTATGTCTAAAAAAGAAACCTGTCATTTCCATCAGAAAAGATTTACAAACAAATTTTTTAAGCTCCTTCTTGTAACCCTGATCTTTCTTGCGGTGGGCGTTGTTACGTGCTTGTTGGATGGCTTATCTAATATGGAAAACCCGCCGCAAGCTCCTTTTTTTATAGGTCTAATCATGTACCCGAGCTTATTTCTGGTTCTGTTTGTCTATTCATTGGTTGTGCAAAAAAAGTATAAGCTCGTAATGACGTATTGGGAGACACGGGTTCAATCTGCTTCAAGGGTTCAATTGATGGCGTGTTCCCTTATTGCAGG
>JAFQWR010000183.1 GCA_017407365.1 Clostridia bacterium | reverse complement strand
GGTTACTCTGCCGCTGACGTCGGTGAAGTCGTTTAAGAACTCCTTCACACCGGAGGTCTTGCGGTATTCATCCAACGTGCGGATGCGATAGTTGGTGTTTACGTGCGACAGATTTTCGAAGGTGATTTTGCTTTCTGCATAGTGCTTTGCAACGCCGTCAACCGTTTCGGAAACGTGCTTTACGTGCGCAAGCTGCAAAAGGCGGAAGCCTTCGTCGTATTTGCTCTTTTTGTCGGTATCCAGCTCGGCACGGTTGAGCGCCTCTACCTTTTCTTCAATTGCCTTTTTGCGCTCTGCAAAAACCTCGTCTACCGATTTATCCTTCACGTTCATCTCATAGCGGTAGATTGCGTAGCCGGAGGCATCAAATTTGCCCTCATCCTCCTCGAAAACATTGGTGAGAACAAGCTCGGTAATTTCACCGATGTTCTTGAAATAGGTGGTGGAATTGCTGTGGAACAGATGAATGGTAGCCGAAACGTTGGTGCTTTCGTATTTGGTTGCATTTGCACCGCAGCCTACCACGGATACAAGCGCCAGAAGCGCTACCAATAATACAGTAAATTTCTTCATAAAACCTCCTCTTTTGCACGAGCAAAAGAAATACTTTTATATGATATTCTATTTATTATAACCTATTTGGTGTAAAAAGTAAAGCGTTATACCTGCGTTACTGCCCGGGTTTGCTTTTTCCGTGACAATTATCCGCGTTTTCCGCCATCTCTTTTGATGGAAGCCTCATAGCAAAGCACCGTTGCGGCAACGCCTACGTTCAGGGAATCACAGCTTCCGTGCATGGGAATGGAAATCATCACTGCCCTTTCGTCGTACCACTCACGGGAGATGCCGTAGCGCTCACTGCCCATAATGAGGGCAACGTTGTTGCCAAAGGGCTCCTCAAAGTAGCTGTGCGTGGCACGTGTGTCGGCAAGATACACCGTAAAGCCGTGGTCATACAGCCATTTGCGGCACGCCGAAACGCTTTCGAATTCGAACACGGGGATGGAAAGCACCGCACCCATACTGCCCTTAACCAGCTTGGGATGTGCCAGACGCACCTTGCGGTTTACCATAAACATGGCGTCTACCGCCGCACCGTCTGCCATACGGAGCATCGTGCCCACGTTACCGGGAATTTCCACCGCATCCAGCACCAGAATGATGGCGTTTTTGGGCGGACGGAAATCGTTGATGTCGGGCTGAGGAAGACGTGCTAAGGCAAGTAAGCCGTCGGGCTTATCTCTTTCGCTCAGCTTTTCAAAGGTCTTTGCCGAAACGGTGAAGCGGTCGGCAACGCGCGAGGAAAGCTCCTCTACGGCAGATACCGCCTCGTTGGTGTAGATAAAATCGGGGCAGACTGCAAGATAAACCAGCTCTGTGCCAAATTCAATCAGCTTTTTGAACGCCCACAGCCCCTCTGCCACAAACAGCCTTTCTGGGTTGGGCTTGCTGTTTGATATCACACCCTTGATGCGCTTGATGACTCCGTTTTGCTCGCCGATTGCGGCAAAGCGCTGCTCCTCTATCAATAACGAAAGACGCTCCTTTGCGCCCTGCTCTGCTACGCTCACGGTTGTTGCTCCTTATCTGCCGCCTCCACCACGGGTGTGGGCTTGGGCGTTATGGGCTTTTTCATTTTTGGCTTACCCGTAGGTGTGGGCTTCACAAAGCCCTCGCCAAGCGCCTCGGTTACGGGAGAGGAATACATAAAGGCGTGCGGGTCCGTTTCTACCACGATGTTTTTCAGCTCCGCAACCTGATGGCGCAGACAAATCACCATCAGCACGTCCCTCGCTTTGCCCGTATACATACCCTTAGAGGGGTACGCCGTTACGCCACGGTGCAGCTGATACAGAATTTTATCTGCGATTTCCTCGCTTTTATCGCTGATGATGTAATACGCCTTGGCAACCTTGTTGCCGTCTGCAACCGCCTCGATCGCCTTGCTTTGGGCAAAGATGGAAACGAAGGCGTACAGCGCGGAGAAAAACCCGTGATACAGCATGGCACAGCCTACTACGACAAGATCGACCGCAAGCACAAGCTGACTGATTTTCAGATTGGGACGCTTTGCGGCGATAACGAAGGCAAGCATGTCCGTGCCGCCCGTCGAGCCACCCATACGCACGATAAAGCCAATACCTACACCCAAAATCAAGCCACCGAATACGGCGCAGATTAAGGGATCCTGCAGCTGGGGCGCATTCTGCACCGCAGGCAAGGAGTAGATGTACTTGGTTACGATATCCATATTCAGCGAATAACCCAGCACGCCAACGACGCTTAACACACCGAAGCGAGAGCCGAGCATCTTCACCGAAAGAACATACAGGGGCAGGTTGATCAGAAGGGAAACGGTACCCTTTGTGATGTGGAAGTTAAACTCCTCCGCACAGATTTCGCTGATCAGCTGAGATAAGCCGCCGAAGCCGCCCGGGATGATGTCGTGCGGAACGAGCATAATGCTGAATGCCGCCGCCGCTATAAAGGTGCCGAGATACACCAGCACCGCATGAACGATGATATCCAGCCATTTGTTTTTTATTTTTATCATAG
>JAFQWR010000182.1 GCA_017407365.1 Clostridia bacterium | reverse complement strand
GTCGTCGGTAATTTCATTGTGCTGCCAATAGCACGGAAAATAAAGATATATCCCAAAGAGGGCACAGCCATAATGAAGATGATATAGAATGTGCCCAACTTGTCAATCAGCTTGTCCTTATGCTCGTAGGTATTTAAGGTGATAACCTCTTTGATTACGGAATTCTGCAGGCGCTCTAAAGCGGGGCCGCTGAGTACGGCGTGCGTGCAGCAGGCAATAACCTCCTTTGCTCCGTTTGCAACGAGGGCGTCTGCACCCTGTACGATGGTGCCTGCGGTGTCAATCATATCGTCTACCATGATGCAACGCTTGCCCTGAACGTCACCGATGATGTTCATAATTTCAACGGCGTTTGCTCCGGGACGGCGCTTATCGATGATTGCGATGGGCGCATTCATACGGGCGGCAAGGTTACGTGCACGCTTAACACTGCCTACGTCGGGGCTGACGATAACGAGATCGTCGGAGCGATAATTGTTTTTGATGAGATAATCCGTAAGCACGGGAGCGCCGTAGAGGTGGTCTACGGGAATATCAAAGAAGCCCTGCAGCTGCGCAGCGTGCAAATCCATCGTAAGCACGCGGTCAGCGCCCGCAACAGTGATAAGGTTAGCAACGAGCTTTGCGGTGATGGGATCACGCGAGCGAGCCTTACGGTCCTGACGGGCATAACCGAAATAAGGCAACACAGCAGTTACTCTGCCTGCGGATGCACGCTTCAACGCGTCGATCATAACCAATAATTCCATCAGATTGTCGTTGGTGGGAGCAGCCGTAGACTGAATAACAAATACGTCTCTGCCACGAACGGATTCGTGAATGTTAACCATCGTTTCGCCGTCGCTGAAACGACCTGCCTCGATTTCACCAATCTCCATTTTCAGAAGAGATGCAATCTCGGTGGCAAGCTGCTTGCTTGCGTTTCCTGCAAAGAGTTTAATACTGTTGCCGTGAGTTATCATTGTGCTATCCTCCGTATTTTTGGCGGTGAACCGCCACCTCTATCTTTCCCCAAAGATAACGAATGAAAAGGGCTTGTCCTGCCCGTTGAAGGGGTTTTCCCCTCATTTGCCCACGAATGGGTTTTCTGCCCAATGCGTCTTTTCCGCCTGGCGGCTCCGCGCAATCACGAGGCTACCCTCGGAAATATCCTTTGTTACGGTGCTTCCTGCCGCCACGTAGCTGCAGCTACCCACGCTGAGCGGCGCAACCAGATTGCTGTTACAGCCGATAAATACGCGGTCACCTACCACCGTTCTTGCCTTTACGCTACCGTTATAATTTGCAAAAACCGCACCGCAGCCCACGTTGCAGCCCTTACCCAAAAGAGCATCACCCACGTAGCTCAGATGCGCTACCTTACTGCCCTCACCGAGCTCTGCCTGCTTCATCTCGCAGAAAGCACCCACATGAGAGCCGTTTTGCAATACCGTGCCCTTACGCAGATAGGCAAAGGGCCCAACCGTGACATTTGCACCCACGCTTACACCCATCAGGCGTGAGCTTAAAACACTGCTGCCCTCGCCAACGTCGCAATCGAAAAGTGCGCTGTCCTCTACGGCACAGCTGCCTGAGAGCCTTGTGCGGATTAAGGTGACGTACGGCAGAATGCGCGCGCCTGCCTCTGCCACCGTATGACGGTCTGCCACAACGGTGTGCGGCTGATACACCAGCGCGCCGCTGTTGATAAGTGCCTGCACGTTCAGCCTGCGGAAATATTCGTAATACTGCGAGAAGGTTGCCGCACTGAACGCCTCCCCACACGAAACGTGCTTATACGGAAGCGAAGCAATCGGCCTATCCTCCCCTGCACCAATCAAAGCGCCTGCACGGAAGCGCACGGAGCGTTCTCCCGAAAGCACAAGATATTCCAGCAGGGAAAAAAGCTGTTCTCGCTGAAAGAAGGGATAGCACGCGTCAATTACGCACGCAAAGCGATTGCCCGAAGCAAAAAGCAGGGAAGGCAAAGGCTCACCCTCTGAAACGGTTGCCTCGGGAAAGCTTTCCCTCAGCGCACCGAGTGCCGTGAATCCCAAAAGGTCTACCTCGCAAAGAGGCTGTGTCTTCCGTAAAAAAACCGCAATGTCACACCCTTTTAAGTCACACATAATATTTTAAGCGATACCCCCTATAAAGTCAACCAAATCAAGGTGTTTTTCGCTTGTTTTTGAAATATGTCGATAAAATATTTGCGCATTCCTCGCATAATACGCCTCCCTCTACCTGAGGGCGGTGATTGAAGCGCTCGTCTGTTGGCAGATTATACACACTTCCGCAGCAGCCTGCCTTACGGTCGTAGGCACCGAACACAATGCGCTTGATACGGGCGTTGATTGCCGCACCTGCACACATGGGGCAGGGCTCTAAGGTGACGTACAGCTCGCAATCCTCCAACCGCCAGAAGCCGATTTTTTTGCACGCACGCTCTATGGCAAGTATCTCTGCGTGGTAGGTGGCAATCTGTGTGTTCTGCCTGCGGTTATGCGCACGTGCAATGACCTTACCGTCTTTTACGATGACGCACCCCACGGGCACCTCGTCCTCCTTTTCTGCCACGCGCGCCTGCCTGATGGCAAGCCTCATAAATTTTTCTTCCGTTGTCATATATCCTTCCTATAAAAGCCTCAGTCCGCTGAGTGCAAGCTCCTTTGTTTTCCGGAATATCTGCGGCAGGGCATTCGCCCCTATGGGATGCGTAAGGCTGTCTGCACCCACCTCTACCGTAACGGCAGGAATTTTCAGCGTGCTCACGCACCAGTCCTTAAGCCCACCCGTGCTGTTGCCGGGGCTTGCAAGCGGATAGCCGCACGCAGAGCTGAGCGCACGGGCAAAGCGAAGGTCACGTCTTTTTTGCCTGCCCTGCTGATGAAACTGCCAATAAATCACCTCGCCCTTTGCGTGATAGCTGATTAAACCATCCGGTGCGGTACGCAGTAAAAAGGAGGCAAGCAGGGCGTTTTCTGCCGCACAAAGCGGCGCCTTGCCGATATATCCGTGCGCATGGGGCGCATATCGGTTGCCCTTGCCCTGACCCCATCGGGCAGGGAAATTCACATTGAGATCCACCCCGCGCGCATTTGCCTTCCACAGCGAAAAATCATCTCCGCCGTTTATCTCCGTCAGCGACTGACGCAAAGCGGCATCCTCCACCGAGCAGAGCCCTTTTGTGGCAAGCATTACGCCGTCAGGATTGTGCATCGGCACAAGAGTAACCCTTCCCCGAAACTGCATTTGCAGAAGATAGGCAAGATGCTCTGTGGCAAGAAGAGAGGTAATCCACTCCCTTGCGTGCGTAGCGTACACACAGACGAGATGCGGTCTGCCGCTACCCACCGTTGCAAAGTAAATATGACGCCCCAGCGTGCTTTCACCCATCACCCCGATACGGGAGGAGGGAAGCAGATAGCGCAGTTTTGCCTCCGTTGCCTGAAACAGATCCATTTTCGCCCCTCTTCATTATATGCACGCAAAAAGAAAAGAGTTACGAATGTTCAGATGTTATTTATGATATTTTGCGCCTGCCGTGATGGTGAGCGCGCGGTAAATCTGCTCGCATAAAACCACACGCATCAGCGTGTGCGGCAACGTCATACGGGAAAAGGAAAGAAGCTCGTCTGCCTTTTGCTTGATTCTTCCGTCCAGCCCCTCGGAGCCACCGATTACAAAGGTGACGTCCTCACCCTTATCCTTTGCTTTTTTGAGGTAGGCGGCAAGCTCCTCGCTGGAGCACCCCCTTCCCTCCACCGCAAGCACAACCGTTTTGCCTGCGGAGAGCCTGGGCAAAAGAGCGTCGCCCTCTCTTTCGACGGCACGCTCGGGCAGGGGGCATTCGGGAGCCTCCTCCACGGAGATGCGGGCATACCTTCCGATGCGCTTGAGATATTCCTCCATTGCCTCCCGAAAGTAGCTCTCCTTTATCTTACCCACACACAGAATTCTGATTTTTTGCATAACGAAAACTCCTTTCGAAAAGGTTCGACCTGATTTGACAAAAGCAGACATTTTCAGCAAAGAAGACACCTTGCTTTTTTGGCGTAAAACGGATACAATAGAATCAAAGCATAAAAAGGAGAATACTGCCCATGCACGAGGCACAGTATCTGACAGCAGAGATTTATTTTGACGTTTTACGCAAGGAGGCGGAGCGCCTGCTATCGGGGCAGTGCGACAGCGCCTGTCTGAAACGGCTACGGGAAAAGCTTGACGCCCTGAGGACGCACGTCCGCCGTGACCTTGCCGCCTTTCGCCCCTATCGCGGCACCGTTGACGCATTGAGCGTGGTCGGGCTTTCCTTAGACGAACGCCTGAAAAAAATAAAGGAGGGCGGCTTCACCGAGGAGAGCGCCGTGGGTCTGCTGCGTGATTGCGCAGGCATCTGTGCGCTTTTACAAAGTCCGCCTCCCGATGAGGATTACGATTTTATCAGAGTAAGCACCGTGAAGCAGACGGCTCAACGCATTGTAGACCGTCTTTGCTCGGAGCAGGAGGTGGACGGCAGTTTTTTTACGTACCTGCTGTTTGACCTGAAAGAGCTTCTTTGCCTCTGCAAAAACAGCCCGAGAGAATTTTTGCTGTTTGCAAATAATCTGCAACGCCTGGAGATTATTTCCAAGCGCATCCCGGAGGAAATTCTGCACCTTCATGCGGCAAAGCAGGCAGGGGAAAAATCCGCAGCTTATGAAGCGCTCGTACAGCTCTGCACCGACCTCTACCAAACCGCCAACGCTCTGTAACGCCCGTAATGCACCCTTTTTTGCGTCATTTTGTGTATTTACAGAAATAGACTGCCGCAATAATTCCTTTCGGATTGCGACAGTCTTTTTGTCTTAGAAGCCGATTCTGCCCGTGCGACGTGCTTTAAGATCGCTGAATTCCGCTTCGGCAATTGCCTTGTCAAAATCCTCGGGAAGCAGACGGAATTCGCTTTCGCCGCTGAATCTGCGACGGGTTGCCGCCTTAGAGCAGGTGCGCTCAAACAGGTTGCGTACGAAGCGTGCGTTGGAGAAATCCTTGGCACTGAGGTAGGAATCGGTAAGCGAATTGAAGTATGCCGTCACCGCCTGACGAAGCTCGTCGGAAATGGGGTTTTCTATTTTGTTGAAGCCATGCTCCACGAACGAGAAGAAAATGCTTGCAAGCTCTTCTCTGCTGTAATTGGGGAATTCCACGATAAAGGGCATACGGCTTTCCAATCCGGGGTTACCCTTCATCAGTCTTTGCATTTCATCGGTGTAGCCTGCCATAATCACCACAAAATCACTGCGGTGGTTTTCCATCTCGCTGATCAGCGTAGCAAGCGCCTCCTTGCCGAAATCTCTGTCGTTATCCTCTGCATAGAGGGTGTATGCCTCATCTAAAAAGAGCACGGAGCCATAGGCGTCACGGCAGATTTCCGCCGTGCGTACAGCAGTATGACCTACGTACATACCCACAAGGTCACGCGCCTGATGCTCGAAAAAGCCGCCCGTACGCAGATATCCCTTTTCCATCAGAATGCGGCCCAGAATACGTGCAACGGTGGTTTTACCGGTACCGGGGTTGCCCACGAAGCGCATATGGAGCGCAGGCTTATTCAGCACACCGTCCTTGCAGTAATCGAGCTGCGTGAGAATTTCCTCGATGCGGTCCTTTACCTTTTGCATACCCACAAGCTCTGCAAGCATCTGCTCGCCCGATTTTTCCTCCGAGGTGACATCCTTGGCAAATGCTCTGAGGTCGTCGTAAACGATAAGCGTATCCTCCGTACCTGCAAGTGCATTGCATTTATGCTTTTCAAAGATGATTTCACGGGTCAAACGCGCGCAGGTGGTAAATCCGTAGAATCTTCCGTCGCTCTTTTCAACGGCAAAGCGTTGCATAACCGCCTTACGGGCAGGCTCATCCAGCGTGAAGCCTACCTCCTTCAGGCGTTTTTCTATCCAATCGAGCATTTCCTCTGCCTTGGGCGGAACCACGGTGATGCGTTGCACCGTTAACACGTCGCTGATCTGCATTGCAATGCGGTCGAGTGTCTGCTCCTCCAGAAGGGGAACCCGCAGGAAAACCAATCTCGTATCCTGCTGATCGATCTTCTTCAGCTGACGGATAATCATTGCCGAGGAAAGCTGATCGATATAATCGGAAATATCCAATACCAGTGCACAATTCTCGCTGCTGGAAAGGTAAGTGACCATATCCTTGTCAAAATCGTCCTCATCGTAGTGAGAGGTAAGCATTTTGAGCTTGCATTCAACCACCCTATCCTTTTGCAGAAGGCCCTTTTGCTTTGCAAGAGTAGCAAGCAGTGCCACGTAGGTAGAAGAGCCCACGCCACCGTCTGCGGCAAGCAGATAGACGCGCTCTAAAAAGGCAGACTGCGTGTTGGTGCGGACAAAATGAGGAGCAATGCGTTCAATCTCCTCTGCAAGAGCCTTAACCTCCTCGCCGCCCGTAAGCGCACGGATGGCATCGAGAGCGGTGCCGTCCTTGCCGGCAAGTGCCTCAATGGTTTCTTCCTGACCCTCGCCCTTATTACGGTATTTACGGAGCATTGCAGTAAGGGGAGATTCCACAGGTCTTTCTTCCTTCTGCTCCTCTTGCTTGGGCGCAGGCGCCCCGGGCTTATCAAGCCCCGCTAAAAGCTCTTCAAAAAGAGAATCCGTTTCGGACTTGCCCTCTTCGCCCGATTTCTGCGAGCCTTCTTCCTCGCTTTTGCGCTTGAAGCCTGCAAGAAGCTCGCTGAGCGCACCCTCCTGAGAGGGAGCCTCCACGCCCTTTTTGACGGTTTCGTCGGCAAGCCACTCGCAATCGAAGGGCTCGCCCTTTTTATCTATATTTTTGATTTCGATATCCCCTGCGGTAACGGAAAGCTTAACCATCGCCGCCGTGCTGAACAGATGGGGCTTTTCGGTGATGCAATAAAAGACCTTCTGCCCCTCATTGAACGAAAGCTCCTTGATAAACTTCTTGATATGGCGCTCACCCTTTTCGCTGTAAGAAACGTGCAGGTGCTTCTGCTGATCATCCGTCGTAAGATATACGGTTACGCTGTAGCCAAATTCCTTTTTTGCGGCAAGAGCCACAACCTCATCCACCCATTCGTTATGCATCGCTGCAGCATTGGCGCGGGCATTGTCAGGAAATAAAGAAATGATAATGAGTTGCTTCATTGGTAAAAGTCCCTCTTAAAATAATGTCTTTTTATTATAGCATCTAATTGAAAAATAAGCAAGCATTTACTGCACCTTTGCCCGATTGTTACAGCCGATAAAAAACGACCCCCGTAAATCGGGGGTCGACCTTATGCCTTTGCCGTTTCTGCTTACGCACCGAACAGCAGACTGAGTGCTTTTTTATAAATTTCGTACATCGTATGCAGCTCGCTCACCAGCATACGCTCTTCCTTCATATGGATGGTGCTTTCGCTGTCGGGGAAGATGGGTCCGAATGCAACCGCATTATCCAACGCACGCGCATAGGTAGCGCCGCCGATGGCAATACAGAATGCCTCCTCTCCCGTTACCGACTGATACGCCTCCTTCAGGGTAACCACAAGGGGGCTATCCTCGGGCACAAACAGCGGACGGTGCGAGCCAAGGGGAGAAATTTTACCCGAAATCTGTGCCGTAAGCCTTTCGATAAGCTCATCTCTGGAAATGGAGAAGGGATGACGGATGTCAATCTCCACACAAACGGAAGAGCCGTCGTAGCTGAGCGTACCGAGGTTTAAGGTGAGCGAACCCGAATCGTCGGTGATATTAAGACCAAGCTTTTCGCCGTTTGCGTTTTCTACAAAAAGCTCGGAAATCTCACGGAATACGGGGCTATCCGAAAGCTCTGCCATGCGGTTGACCAAAGGAAAAGCCGCATTGATACCGCATTCGGGCGTGGAGCCGTGAGCGGATTTGCCCTCAAAGAAGAGGGTATGCTCTCTGCCGCCAAGCTCGTATACACAGGACGCCTTATCGGGCACCATGTTCACACGCTGACCTGCGGAAAGCTCCTTTAAGATAAAGCCGTTATCTCCGTTCTGATAGGGATAGGTGATGCGGAAATGTGCCACACCCTTTTCGCTGTTGATGATGGGGAAATCACCGTCGGGAGAAAAGCCCGAGGTGGGCATTTCTTCCTTAGAGAAGTAATGGTCAATACAGCTCCAGCCGCTTTCCTCATCGCAGCCAAGAATCAGGCGCACGCGCTTATTGGGCTTAAAGCCCTGCTCCTTCAGCTCGTACATGGCGTAAAGCACGGCAACCGCAGGGCCTTTATCGTCCTGCATGCCTCTGCCGTAGATATAGCCGTCCTCCTCTTCTGCACCAAAGGGCTCATGCACCCAGCCGTCACCGGCAGGCACAACATCCAGATGCGCCAAGATACCGAACAGCTCCTCGCCCTCACCCCATTCGATGTGGCAGGCGCGGTCGTCTACGTTTTTTACGGTAAAGCCCATTTTTTCACCCAGGGTAAGCATATAATCAAGCGCGCGCTTGATGTCCTTGCCGTAGGGTGCGCCCTCTTCCTTAGGGGCCTTTACGCTGGGGATACGAATCAGCTCCTTCAGCGAGCTGAGCATCTGAGAAAAATAATCCATAATATCCTCTTACTAAAAAGTTACGCCAATCTTGCAAGCGTTTCCTTCAGGCGGCAAAGGGTAACCTCCTTGCCAAACAGAAGCGCCATTTCGATTGCGCCGCCGGGCGTGTTCATAGCGCCCGTGATTGCAATACGGAAGGGCCACATAACCTGACCGTTTTTATAACCCTTTTCGGTGGCATAGCCAATGAGAAGGTCGTGCAGAGCCTCCTCGGTGTATGCGGGCAGAGCCTCTACCCTTTCGATCAGCTCGGGCAGAATCTCCTTTGCAAGCTCCTTGGTTGCCTTCTGCTTTTTGTTTTCAAGCATTTCGAGATCGAAGCCATCGTAAGCATCTAAGAAGGCGAGCTTTTCGGCAATATCACCAAAGGTATCCACGCGGGTAATGAGGAGCTTTGCAACGGTGATATAATCGAATCTGCCTGCGGCAGGGCTCTTATCCAGCCAGGGCTTTGCTCTTTCAGCAAATTCCTCAGGGCTCATTGCCTTGATGTATTCGCCGTTCAGCCAACGCAGCTTGGTTTTGTCGAAGATGGCAGGAGAATGGCTGATGCCCTCCAGCGTGAACAGACGCTTTAAGGTTTCCATATCCATTTTCTCCACGTTTTCCTTCGGGCTCCAGCCAAGCAGCGCGATATAGTTCACCAACGCCTCACCCAGAAAGCCCTCATTCAGAAGGTCGTTGTAGCTGGGGTCGCCGTAGCGCTTGGAAAGCTTGTGCTTTTCGTCACGCATCACGGGGGGCAGGTGCAGATATTTGGGAATCTCCCATCCGAACGCCTCATACAGCAGATTGTATTTGGGCGTGGAGGAAAGATATTCCGTTCCGCGGATGACGTAATTGATCTTCATCAGGTGATCGTCGATTACGTTTGCAAAGTTGTAGGTGGGCATACCGTCGCTCTTGATTAAGATGTTATCCTCAAGCTCCTTCAGCTCCACCGAGATTTTACCGTACACAAGATCCTCATACCAGGAAACGCCCTCCTCGGGGATGTTCTGGCGGATTACGTAGGGCTCACCTGCAGCAATGCGGCGCTCCACCTCTTCACGGCTTAAATGCAGGCAATGCTTATCGTACTTGCGTTGACCGTTTTCGTCCGTTAAGCTTTCCAGACGCTCCTTGGTGCAGAAGCAATAGTAAGCACCGCCAAGCTCTACCAGCTTTTTGGCGTATTCCGCATAAATCTCCTTACGGTCAGACTGGATATAGGGGCCGTAGTCGCCGCCTACATCGGGGCCCTCATCGTAGGGAAGCCCTGCGTTTTTTAAGGTGTCATAGATAATCTGTGCGGCGTCGGAAACCAATCTTTCACGGTCGGTATCCTCGATACGCAGAATAAACTGCCCGTTTTCGTCGCCATCCTTTTTTGCAAAGAGATAGGCGTAAAGTGCGGTGCGCAAACCGCCAATGTGCAAATAGCCCGTGGGGCTGGGTGCAAATCTGGTACGGATCATAATACTTTGGTACTCCTTGAATGTATAGATTACTGTATGCGTTCTGCCGCAGAAAGCGTGATGAGGGCGCCGCTACGACAGAAAAAAAGACATAGCAAAACACGGCTTTTGCTTCGCCGCCCTTGCCATGCCCTTACCCTGAAAAGCAGTGATTATCTGTGCTCGGGGTTGACCTCTCTGGGGGTCTTGCGCTCGCACGATTGGTTGCCAACCGTACAGCTGGTTTTGCAGGCGGATTGGCAGCTGCTACGGCATTCGCCGCAACCGGACTGCGCGTCTACCTTATTTAAGCAAGGCTTAGCAAGCGTTTTGATCTTCATATCGTTCTCCTTCCCACTGCTTTTTCAACGAGGAAAAAACAGCAGTAATCGTTTTCACCATAGTATTTTACCACATTTATCCTTTTTTTTCAACTGATTAGGCAGTCTTTTTACACATCTTGCAAATAATTCCGCTTAAAAACCCTACCGCAAGCCCAAAAACAAGCTCTAAAAGCAGAGCAATACGAAAAAACGGCTCCTGCGAAAGCAGAGAAAACAGCGTGTACGCAGTAAAGACAGAAAGCCCGCCTGCCGCCATACCCAACAGCGGCAGACCCTCACCCTTAAGCCCCACGGTGCAGCCAAGCAGAATACACGCCGCCTTAATCAACTGATTGACAAACAGAATCACGCCATCTCCAAGCGAAAACAGCTTCACTGCCGCCGCAAGCAGCAGAATGGCAATCAACGTAAACAGCACCGAAAACAGCGCACTTTTCAGCACGGAAGCAAAACCCTTTCGTGGCATACCGACCTCCTTGACATCCAAAGCGTATAGTTTACTGTATGCGTAAGTCTTCCGGCTTAGAAGCAAAAACAAAGCGCATCTTCCAAAAATAAAAAACAGACTGCCTGTATGCAATCTGCTTTTTGCTGTTATTCCTCCCCAAACAGCTTGCGCTTGCCCTCGTTGATGGCGGAGAGCTTGGCAATATAGGTGGGGATATCCTTGGGGTTGGCGTAGCGCTCAATACGGCTTTCGCCCATAAACACACGCTTGGTGATGGCGTTTGCGCCGCAGGCAAGCACGGAGCATACCTCCTCCATATTATGCACGTTGTAGCGGCAGATTTTTCCGCGCGAATAGCCGGTGTTTTCGAGCGCCCCTGCGCTGTATTTCTGACGGTATACGTAATAGGGAATATAGCCGTTTTCGGTCAGCATACGGTATGCCTGCTCACTCGTCTGCTCGGTGGTATCGGCAGAGAGCCGCTCTGTTTTTTCCTTTAAGATGGAGCCCGATTTGAGGCACAGGGTATGCACGGTGATATCGTGCGGCTGATGTGCCATTACCCCCGACAGAGAGGCACAGAATTCCTCGGTCCCCTCCCCGGGGAGCCCCATAATGAGGTCGGTATTCACCGTGAAGGGATAGTCCTTGCAAAGTGCCATAGCGCGCTCGTAGTCGGCAAAGGTGTGCCGCCGCCCGATTGCACGGAGGGTTTCGTCGTGCACCGTTTGCGGATTGACGGAAATGCGCCCCACCCCATGGCGAGCCAGAAGCTCTAAGAGCTCGGTATGGATGCTGTCGGGTCTGCCTGCCTCAAAGGTGTATTCTGAGGGAGAAAGCCCGTCTAATGCAGAAAGAATCCTTTCTATCTGCTCTAAGGGAAGCGAGGAGGGCGTGCCGCCGCCGATATACAGCGTTTTGAGCTGAAGCCCCCTTTCCCTGATGAGCGCCACGGTATCGGCAATTTCGCCGAGAAGCGCGTCTACGTAGGGCACGACAAGCGTACCTGCCTTGTTGATATCCGAGGAAACGAAGGAGCAATAGCTGCACCTGCCGTTACAGAAGGGAATACCCACGTAGAGGTCTACTGCCGTCTCCTCCTCTGAAAGAGCGTCTGCCTGCGCCTCTACAATCTGTTGCAGAAGCTGAAGCTTCTGAGGCTTTACGTGCAGAAAATTCAGAAAATAGTCGCTTTCGTCCTCGCCCTCTGCACGAATCTGCCTGAGCAGCTTTGCAGGGCGAATGCCCGTCAACGCACCGTAGGGCAGGCTTTTGCCTGTGATATCGGAAAGAAATTCATACAGAGCAACCTTTGCATACCGCTTGAAGATACGGCGGTAGCCAAGGGCGTCCTCGGGCAAAGCGACAGAATACTCTCCTATGCGCTCGTTGACTCCGTAGCTCAATCGGAAGCGAAGCACGGAGGGCTGATAATCAAATTGGCATTCTACGTCTGCCTCCGTAAAAAAGAGCCGCAAAACGTCATTTAAGTCTGCCTCTAAAAAAGAATGGTTGACCTTTATCATACTGTAATCAAAAAGGGATTGGTAGCCATTTCCGCACCCACGGTGGTTTCCTCATCGTGACCGGGCAACACGCGCGTATACGAAAACAGCGAAAAAATTTGCGTACGGATGCTACTGAGAAGGGTATCTAAGCTGCCACCGGGGAAATCCGTTCTGCCGATGGAGCCCTGAAACAGCGTATCACCCGAAAACAGCACCGACTCATCCACAAGATAGCACACGCCGCCCTCGGTGTGGCCGGGCGTTGCAAGCACACGGACGGGAATGCCGCCAAAGCAAAGCTCCTCGCCGCCTTTCAGCAGCACGTCTGCCTTGGCACTTTCGGTGGAAAAGCCGAAATACGCGCCCATGCTTGCCTTGTCTGAGCTAAGCATCGGGGCGTCCTTTTCGCCGATATACAGGGGATAGCCGCGCTTTTGCAGGCCGCTTGCACCCACGATATGATCGAAATGCCCATGCGTGAAAAGCACCGCCTGCACGGAAATGCCAAGTCGGTCGATTTCTTCTATCAGCTTTTCGGCAGGGCACCCTGCGTCCACCAGAAAGCCCTGCTTGCTTTCCTCGTCGTATACAAGATAGCTGTTGCTTGCCATCTGATAGGAGCTATAACAATTGATTTTCATTACCGCACCCTCTAACCGCGATATACTTCAGAAACGGGCTTCAGCTCCAAAAGCCTTGCCACAAGCTTATCCTTATCGGAAATATCCTTGATCTGCACGGTAACATCGATGACTACTCTGCCCTTTTTATCCAGACGGGCATTGAGCGAGGTCATACTCAGCTGCATATTGGCAATTACCGTGGTGATGTTCATAATCAGCTGGGGGGAATCCTCTGAAAGGATACGGAGAGAAACGGAGAACACGCCCTTTTCTACCCCTGCCCACTCTGCATCCACCAGCCTTGCGGGGTCCTCGTTGCGTAGGTTAGAGCAATCGGCACGGTGAATACAAATGCCGCGCCCGCGGGAAATGAAGCCCACGATGCTATCGCCCGGCACGGGGTTACAGCACCCTGCCAGACGGTATAAAAAGTCATCGTAGCCCTTAATCAGCACGGTGCCTGCCTGCGATTTGGAGGTAGCCGCTATGCCACCCTCGGGCTTTTTGACGTTTTCGCGCTTGTATTGCTCAATCAGCTTATACAGCACCTGATTGGTGGTGATGGCACCGTAGCCAACCGCCGCACACACCTCGTCTAAGGATAAAAAGCTGTAGCGCTCGTAAATGAGCTTCAACCATCTTTCCTCTAAAAGGTCGTTTAAGGCATAGCCCTTGCGCTTTGCCTCGAGCTCGAGCATTTCCTTACCCTTTTTGGCATTTTCCTCTAAGCGCTCCTTTTTGAAGAACTGACGGATTTTTGCCTTTGCCGCGCTGGATTTTGCCACACGCAGCCAATCCCAGCTGGGGCCCTTGGAGGCTGACGAGGTGATGATATCCACCACGTCACCCACCTGCAGGGTGGTATCGAGCTTGACCATTTTGCCGTTGACCTTTGCGCCTACGCAACGGTTGCCTACGGCGGAGTGAATATGATAGGCAAAGTCGATAGGGGTTGCCCCCTCGGGCAGACTGACGACGTCACCCTTGGGGGTGAATACAAGAACCTCACCCGAAACAAGGTCGCCCTTTAAGCTCTGCAAAAAGCTTTTCGAATCGGCAACCTGCGTTTCCACCTCCATCATCTCGCGGATCCACGCAAGATTCTGCGTGAAATCGCTATCCTTGGTGACGCCCTCCTTATACTTCCAATGCGCGGCAATGCCGTATTCGGCAATTTTGTGCATCTCGTAGGTACGGATCTGAATTTCGAACACACTGCCGTAGTTGGTCATAACGGTGGTGTGCAGGCTCTGATAGCCGTTTGCCTTGGGGGTAGCGATGTAATCCTTGATTCTTCCCGGGATGGGCTTCCAACGCGCGTGGATGGCACCAAAGATATGATAGCAATCGGGAACGGAATCCACCAGAATACGCACGGCAATCAGATCGTAGATCTCGTCGATTGTCTTATTCTGGTTTTTCATCTTTTTATAGATAGAATAAAAGTGCTTCGGGCGCCCAAGAACCTCGCCCGTGACGTTGTTTTCCTTTAAGATTGTCTGCAGGTCGGCAATGATGGATTCCACTAAGGCAAAGCGCTCGGAGCGTTTTTCGGTGATAACGCTCGTCAAAAAGGTGTATGCCTCGGTATCCAGATATTTCAGACAGAGGTCCTGCAACTCGCTTTTTACACTGCTCATACCCAATCTGCCTGCGATGGGCGCATAGATATCGAGCGTTTCCTTTGCCATTGCAATACGCCTTGCCTCAGAAAGGTATTGGAGTGAGCGCATATTGTGCAGACGGTCGGCAAGCTTAATCAGCACCACACGAACGTCCTTTGCCATTGCAACGAACATTTTGCGGATGTTTTCTGCCTGCTCCTCCTCCTTAGACGAGAAGGTGATTTTATCCAGCTTGGTGACGCCGTCCACCAGCATACAGATTTCTTCGCCGAATTCCTTTGAAAGCTGTTCTCTTGTAACGGGCGTATCCTCTACCACGTCGTGCAAAAAGGCAGCGGCAACCGTGGCGGTATCCAGACCTAAATCCACCAGTATTTCCGCAACAAAATAGGGATGGATAAAATAATCCTCACCCGACGCCCTCTTCTGATTGGCGTGCGCCGTTTTTGCAAAGGTGTAGGCTCTTTCCAGCACCTCGTAGAAGGGGCTGGGATAATAATATTTCATTTTCGCTAATAAATTGTCTTCCATACGGTATCTTTCCCCTCCTTCGTTATTTCCTGACGCACCAGGACAGGCAACGTGCATAAAAATCACTTTGTGACAGCTCACAGCGAACGCCCTCTACCGTTTGGTAGTATTCGTTCTTGCAGATAAGCCCAAGCTCGCAGAACACACCGAGTGCAATGCGGAATTGCAGATAGCCAACGCCCTCGATAGCGCATACCTGACGGTAAAGTGCATCCGCCGTGCGCAAATGCTGACTGCCAAGCACCCTGCGCAAAGTACGCCAGATACCTCCAAGTGCCTCTCGCGAAAGGTCGGGTATAACCGAGGGGCAGAAGGCTGCGGTGTTATTCGGCAAATAAATGCTTGCCTTGCCGCTTTCGGAGAGCCTCGCCACATAGCCGGAGTACAGAGGGCTATCTAAGAATACAATTTTTTCGTAGCAGGATAAATCCTGCTCGGGATCGGGCGAAAACAGCAAGCGGTTGCAATTGTTTCCGTCCTGCGGAGCAAATACGCTCAGAACGAAGTCATCCGCCCATTCACTCTGTAAAAAGCCGTGTAAGGCTTCTACGGTATTGCACAAAAGCAACGTGCCGTAGCGCTCGCCCGCAATGACCTCGTTTAAGCTGCGGTACAGCGTAAAGCGGGGCACGGCATCGCTTTTTACGGCAAGCTGACGCATATAGAGCTCATCCAGCACCTCGCTCTCGTTTCCCTCAGAGGCGTAATGCATTTCCAAGCTTCTGAGCAGACACTTTAAGTATCTTCTGCCCTTATATTCGTTGATACCAACATCTATAATCAGCTTTTTGGGATAGCTGCTCAAAAAGGAGTCGCTGAGGTCACTGCGGTAGAATCCGATTGCCTCAAAGGCAGGGGTCTGCACCACCAGATGCTCCTCGTGCTTTTTCATAGGCTGTACGCTTACACGCTTGGGTTGAACAAGAAACAGAGGTCTGCGATTGCCCACACCAAAGGGCTCCATACGGGCAAGCGATTCCGCAAGCGAAAGATCGATGTCATTTTCGTCGATTTCGGCATCGTACTCCTGCACCTGCTCGGGCATTACGGCACGGTCTGCAAAGGCACACGCTCTCTGACGGAATTCCTCTAAATGCTCTGCCTTCAACGATACACCTGCCGCCTGACTGTGACCGCCAAACT
>JAFQWR010000181.1 GCA_017407365.1 Clostridia bacterium | reverse complement strand
GGCAGAGGAAAAATCGCGTATGCGTACGGAGGAGCGCGCTCTGATGGAAACGCTCGGCCTTACGGTGGAAGGAGAGTAAGCGACTATGAGTGAAGCATTTCGTTCCGGGTTTGTTGCCATTGTGGGCAGACCGAATGTAGGAAAATCAACGTTGCTCAACGCCTTGGTTGGCGAAAAGGTCGCTATCGTTTCTCCCAAGCCGCAGACCACGCGCAACAAAATTGCAGGAATCTTGAACGGAGATGGCTATCAGATTGTTTTTGAGGATACGCCCGGTATCTTCAACGGCAAAACGGAGCTTGCCAAATACATGAAAAAGGCAGGAGAAACGGCTCTTGCCGACACCGACGTTGCGTTGGTTGTAATCGACGGAGAAAAGGGCTTGCTTCGCGGTGACGAGGAGCTTCTTGCCCGCCTGAAAGAAACGGATACGCCCATCATTGTAGCGGTCAATAAGCGTGATATCGCAAAAAATGACAGAATTGTTCCCACGCTTGCCGCGCTGGGTGCTATGTCGTTTATTGATGAGGTTCTTCCCATTTCTGCGCAAACGGGCGAAAATCTGGACGTATTAAAGCAGTACCTGATCAAATATCTTCCCGAGGGTGTGCCCTTCTACGGGGAGGATGAGCTGACTGATAAAAGCGAGCGCTTTTTAGTTGCAGAGCTTGTACGCGAAAAGATTTTGCTCTTTTGTAATGACGAAATCCCCCACGGTGTTGGCGTGGAGGTGGATAAATTTACCTACGATGAGGAGAAAGGCTTATACGATATTGATGCTGTTATCGTGTGTGAAAAGGCTTCCCATAAGCCCATTCTCATCGGCAAGGGCGGCTCTCAGCTGAAAAAGATCGGCGCAGCTGCCCGTAAGGAAATCGAAAAGTTTTTGGACGGAAAGGTTTTTCTTGCTCTTTGGGTGCGTGTTAAGGAATCGTGGAGAGATTCCGAAAGCCTTACACGCCGTATGGGCTACGACAAAAAGGATATCTGATTCTACGCATAAAATGCCGTTTATTACGCAATCTATTTTTACTGACACATCAGGAGGAGATTGGTATGATGAACGGCTTTGACGGCATGGGTGCATGGGGTATGTTCACAGGTACGGGCAATATCGGCTACTACCTGTTATACCGTGCGCTCAACGACATGGATGAGAAGGAAAGACTGACGGCGGGGGAGGACCCCTTGCGCCGTTAGCATAGGGTGGTAACGGATGCAAACACAGATCGTGCATGCAATTTGTATACGTGCAGAGGACAGCGGCGAAAACGATAAGATTTGTACGCTGTATACTGCGCAGTCCGGCAAGAAAAGGGTGAAGCTGAGAGGCGTAAAAAAGGCAGCTGCAAGGCTGAAATACGCCGCTCAGCCTTTTTGTTTTGGTGCGTATACGTTGCAGGAAACAAAAAGCGGCGTGGCTCTTGTTACGGGCTGTACGCCGTACGAAAGCTTTTTTGATCTCACCGCAGACCCCATGCGTTACTATGCGGGTAGCTGTATGCTGGAAAGCCTTTCTGCAATTGCCACCGAGGTTTCCAATCCTGCGCTGTTCAAGTATACGGTGGAATGCCTGTCAGAGCTTGGCTTCTCTGAGTCAGATCCAAATGCCGTATGCCTTTTTTATCAGCTTGGGCTATTGCGCCTGTGCGGATACGGAATCACGGCAGAGGATACCTGTAGCTATTGCCACGCGCCGCTCGACCTTACCGTGCGCTTTTATTTTGATTCTCTCAGCTTCTGCTGTCCGCTCTGCGGCGTGGGCAAGCACGTGGATTACGATGCCTACCGTACCGTGCGTCTGGTGGATACATTAAGTAAGGAAAACTTAAAAAACTTCAAGCTCAGCAAGGACGGAGCAGAGGGTGCATTAAGGCTGATGGGGAATATTATTTATAAAATTACGGGCGTTACCCTGCGCGCGCTGCAAACTTTTTTGGTGATGCAGGCGTAAAAATGGGAAAGATGGGGTAAAATTCAAAAAACGCCTTTATTTCACTTGTGTATTTTTGTAAAATGTATTAAAATATATTAGGTATGCGCAGAGTGTATTGCCATACCAACCGCAAAAGAAAGCGGTGCTTACGAAGTACATATTTTAGGAGGATACAGTATCATGGCAGTAAAGTATGTCTATCTTTTTAAAGAAGGCAACGAAACCATGCGAGCTCTGTTGGGTGGCAAGGGTGCTAACTTAGCAGAAATGACCAAAATCGGTCTGCCCGTACCCTACGGTTTTACCGTAACCACTGAGGCTTGCAACAAGTATTATGAAGATGGCAAGAAACTTGCACAAGAGGTTGTTGACCAGATCTTCGAGGCTCTTAAAGAAGTTGAAGCACAAGCAGGCAAGAAGTTCGGTGATCCCGAAAATCCCTTCCTGGTTTCCGTTCGTTCGGGCGCAAGAGCTTCCATGCCCGGTAT
>JAFQWR010000180.1 GCA_017407365.1 Clostridia bacterium | reverse complement strand
TTTTGTAAGTCGCTGAGGGGCTCTGACCCCGATTCTGCGCTATACTATATGGAGCGTCTGATTGCGGCAGGGTGCGATCCCCTGCTGATTGCACGGCGGCTTGTGGCGCACGCAAGCGAGGACGTCGGTCTTGCCGATTTCCATGCAATGCCTCTTGCGGTATCTGCGATGCTTGCCTTAGAGCGCATGGGGCTTCCCGAGGGGAGGATTCCTTTGGCACACGCGGTGATTTACGTTTGCACCGCACCCAAGAGCAATTCGGTGATCTGTGCCTTAGAGGCGGCGCACGCCGACGCCACGCAGTGCCCGGACGATTTTGTTCCCCTGCATCTGCGCAACCATTACCGTGGCGATGAGGCGCACGCAGGGTATCGGTATCCGCACGATTACGGCGGATGGGTAGATCAGCAATATCTGCCCGACAGCTTAAAGGACCGCATCTATTACCGTCCGGGAAAAAACGGAGCAGAGGCGGCAATTGTTTTGCAAAAGCACGAGGGAAAAGGGAAAAAACCTTCAGGAGATGATAACGGATGATGGAGCTGAAAAATCCCGTTTACAGCGGAGAGGAATATGAGCAGGAGGAAAGGGCAAGAAAGCGCTTTTTAACGGCGTTTTTTGTGTCGCTTGGCGTCACCTTTGCCGTTTGCCTCGGACTTTTGATCTGGTTTATGACCATGCCCTACGGCGACGAAAGGGGAATCATTCCCAAGGTGATTGTGATGGTGCTTTCCTCGCTGTTTGCCTTTTGCTGGATGGCGCCCTTTGCCATCAAGTACCGCCGCTTGCGTGCGTACGTTAAGATGCTGAAAGGAATGCGCGAGGGGCTGAAATCGGCGTATACCGAGGAGCTTGCCCGCTTTGAAACGGAGCTTGAGGAGCATGACGGCGTGGACTGCCGTGCCATGTATACCTACGCATACAGCGAGGCTAAGGACGAATACTACGAGCATAAAATTTTTCTGGATGCAGAAAAGCCCCTGCCCGACGCAAAGGAGGGGGATATGCTGCATTTTATCACCTACGGCAGTATGCTTCTTGCCTACGAGGTCATTCCCCGTCCGCAAAACGAGCCTGCCACGCAGGTGAAATTCAATTCCGTACAGCAAAAGAAGGTGCGCGACCGCACCAAAACGCTGTGGGGCTAAGCTTCTACGCTACGGTAGCGGAGGCTGTCTGTATAAAAAAGGCTATTTTGTAAGGGATAAAATGCTCCGTGCTTGCCCGAGGCAGGCAAGGGGCTTTGGGAGGATATAAGCTTTATGAACGCTGTTGTTACCGTTGTAGGTAAGGATAAAACGGGCATCATTGCAAGAGTTGCAACCGCGCTTTACGAGCAGGGCGCAAATATCGAGGATATCAGTCAGACCATTATGCAGGGCTATTTTACCATGATTATGATGGTGGCTATGCCCGACCAGACGGATTTTTCTGCCTTTCAGCAGAAAATGGGCGCACTCGGCGAGGAAATCGGTGTATCCGTGAAGGCGCAGCATACCGAAATGTTTTCGGCAATGCACAACCTGTAAGGAGAGTTTATGCTCGACAGAAATCAGGTATTTGAAACAATCAGCATGATTGAGGAGCAGCACCTGGACGTGCGCACCGTAACGCTTGGGCTTTCGCTTTACGATTGCATCGCCGACAGCGCAGACGCCGTCTGCCGCAAGGTGTACGAAAAGCTGATGCGCGCGGCAGAGAGCCTGGTGCCTACCGCAGAGCGTATCTCTAAGGAGCTGGGCGTTCCCATTGTGAACAAGCGAATTTCGGTTACCCCCATATCGGTTGTCGGGGCAAGCTCGCTTGCCTACGTGCCCCTGTGTCGCACGCTGGACCGCGCGGCAAAGGAGCTTGGGGTGGATTTTATCGGCGGATATTCCGCACTGGTGCATAAGGGTATAGCCCCCTTCGAGCAGGAGTTTCTGCGCTCCATCCCCGAGGCACTTGCCACCACAGACCGTGTTTGCTCTTCGTGAGTGTAGGCTCTACCCGTGCCGGTCTGAATATGGATGCGGTGCGTACCTGCGGCGGTCTGATCAAGGAGATGGCGGCGCTGACGGCAGACCGTGACGGCTTTGCCTGTGCAAAATTCGTGGTGTTTGCCAACCCCGTAGAGGATAACCCCTTTATGGCAGGCGCTTTTCTGGGTGCAGGCGAGGGAGATTCTGTCATCAACGTGGGCGTATCCGGGCCGGGCGTGGTAAAATGCGCCTTAGAGCGTCTGGGCAAGGAGGCAGATCTCACCGCTGTTGCAGAAGAGATCAAAAAAACGGCATTCAAGATCACGCGCGTGGGGCAGCTGGTTGCACAGCGCGCGGCAAAATATATGAACGCAAGCTTTGGCATTGTGGATCTTTCGCTTGCGCCCACCCCCGTTATGGGTGATTCGGTGGCGCATATTTTAGAGGAAATCGGTTTGAGCCGCACGGGCAGTGCAGGCACCACCGCTTGCCTTGCCATGCTGAATGACGCCGTAAAAAAGGGCGGCGTTATGGCTTCCTCGCACGTGGGTGGGCTTTCGGGCGCATTTATTCCCGTGTCGGAGGATGCAGGTATGATCCGTGCCTGCCGTGAGGGCGCACTTTCGATTGAGCGCTTAGAGGCAATGACTGCCGTCTGCTCGGTTGGTCTGGATATGATCGCCGTCCCCGGCGATACGCCTGCCGAGGTGCTTTCTGCCATCATTGCAGACGAGGCGGCCATTGGCATTGTCAACAACAAAACCACCGCCGTGCGCATCATTCCCGTGCCGGGCAAGGACGTGGGCGAGAAGGTCCGCTTCGGTGGGCTTTTGGGCGAGGCGCCCATCATTCCCGTCAGCAAGCAGTCGCCTGCGGTGTTTATCAATAGGGGTGGAAGAATCCCTGCGCCCATCCATTCCAATAAGAATTAGCCGTAAGAGGGCAGGAAGGGCTGAAAATACCCAAACGGAGAGATTGATATGAATAGAAGGCTTCGCATAGCGGCGGCGGTACTGCTGGTTGCTGTGCTTTTGCAATGCACGGGCTGTATGCTCTGGGGCGGCGGCTTCCGTGCGTTTGAAAACCGCACCTACGTGCAGTATGAGCAGAGCGAGCTGGACGGGCTTTTGCGTGAGGCAGAGCTTCTCAGCGAGGACGAGGCAAACGCAGGGGCGCTACTGAAACAATATAAGAAAATCGTCGAAGCCTATTGGCATACCGTAAATGCATTGCAGCTTTCGGAGCTGTACCTCGATCTGGACGTCAGCAATGAGGAGCTTGCGGAAAAATACATCGCAAACGCACAGCTTTACGATTATTTTTATAACGAGGTAAAAAAGACGGAAAAAATTCTCGTCACCTCCCCCGCAAAGGAAAAGCTGGTGGAATACATGGGCGAGGAATACGTTGCCGAGGTGCTCAGCGAGGTGGTTTTATCGGACGCACAGCTGCAGCTGAAGGCAGAGGAAAGCAGGCTGACGGCGCAATACGCCACCCTGTATCAGGCGGGTGACCGCAACGGCGCAAGGGCGCTTTATCCCCGTCTTGTTTCGCTCAGAAAAAAAATTGCCAAGGCCTTTGGCTTCGACAGCTATGCCGATTACGCCTATCTCGGCTACGGCAGAGCATACACCCCCGAGGAGGCGGAGCTTCTGGTAGACTACGTGGCAAAATATCTTTCGCCCGTATGGGAGGGTGCGCTTGCCGCCAAGCCTACGGAAATCTACTCCTACTATCTTTCGGAAAAAAGCCTGCTTTCGGAGGCGTACCGTGTGATATTGGAGCTGGGTGGCAAGAGCCTCAGCGAAAGCTTCACCTATATGAAGCGCTATGGGCTCTACGATGTTTCTCCCTCTGAAACCAAATCGGAGGGTGCGTTTGTAAAGGGCTTATCCTACTATGGCGACGCCTTTCTGTTTATCAATCCCTCAGAAAGCCTCGTTGACCTGACGACGCTTGTGCATGAATACGGCCACTACAATTATATGATGTGTGGCATGGGCTCGGGTGCGCTCGACCTTTTGGAAACGCATTCGCAGGGGCTTGAAATTCTGGCGTTGGACGCATATCCCTCGGTATTGGGCGAAAAAGAGGCAAGAGCCGTCAGCGCCTACACCGTGATGTCGGGTGCATGGACGGTGCTTTCCAACCTGATGTTTGAGGCGTTTGAGGAATATGCCTTCTCGCTTCCGGAAGAGGTGCTTCTCTCGGATGAGGCGGTTGCGCTTTTAGAGCAGGAATACACCAGGCTCACGGCGGAGTTCGGGCTGAATACCTCCGTAGGCATGGGCAATATGCAATACGTGGATATTCCGCATATATACAGCAGTCCGTTTTATTGCATCAGCTACACGGTGAGCTTCCTTTCTGCCGCACAGTTCGGTTGGATGGATTTTGAGGGAATGAGCGCAGTAGATGCGTATCAGGAGCTTATTTTCTCCTCATCAACCGATTACATGGAAGCAATTGCAGAAGTAGGGCTTCTCAGCCCCTTCGAGGAGCAGACGGTATACAGCACCGCGCTGTTTATGGCAGAGGAGCTGCAAGCGCTCGGCGTAGCGGTGACCGTGCCCGAAATGCAGGCGGCGGCGTAAGCAAATGCGGTTGGGGCGCACGGCGCAGAGAAAGCGCTTATAGCAAGTACCCCGTGTGGGCAAAATCATTTTAGCAAGCCTTTCCTCGGCAAGAGGACGAAAAATAAAAATAATATAACCGTATAAAGGAGTTTTATCATGGCAGACAGAATCAGAGAACAGATTGATGAACGCTTCAAATGGAAGGTATCGGATATCATCGAAAGCGATGAGGCGTGGCAGCAGGCATTTGAAGAGGTAGAGGCAAAAATCCCTGCCGTTGCCGCTTGTCAGGGCACGCTCGGCACCAAGGAGGGCTTTGCCGCCTATTGCAGAGCAGATGAGGACCTCGGCATTTTGTTGGGTAAGGTGTATCTCTATGCGCATATGCAGAAGGATGCCGACGGCACCAACACCAAATACGTGGGCATGATGGGCAACGTGATGGGTCTTCTGGTTCGTGTAAGCCAAGCATCCGCATAC
>JAFQWR010000179.1 GCA_017407365.1 Clostridia bacterium | reverse complement strand
CGGAATTCAAACATAGCGTCGGGGTCTACGGGCGCTTCCTCGGGCGCTTCCTCGGGCGCCTTTGCCTCGGGAGTCTTGGCTATGGGCGCTTTTGCTTCGGGCGCCTTTGCCTCGGGCGCCTTGGCTATGGGAGCCTTAGCCGCCCTTTCCTCTGCCTCCTTCAGCTCCTTTTGCAGGCGCAGAAGCTCGTTTTTCATAGCGCTTCGCTCTGCCTCAGCCTCCTCGCTTTTTTCGGTATGCTTTTTGAGCTCCTCTTGCAGGCGCAGAGCCTCCTTACGCATACGCTCGAACATCTCCTCAGAGATGCCGCCCTGCGCAGGACGCCTTTGTAGCTCCTCGCGAAGCCGCAGAACCTCCTGACGCATTTTTTCAAACTGCTCTATAGATACGGGCGACTGCGAGCCGCCGCTTGCGCCGTCGGGGCTGTATGCGATGGATAGGGTGTATTTTTGCTCATTCATATAGCGTTCCTCTTTTTTTGGTTGATTCACACTGCTGCTTCCCGTTGCTTGTGGGGATGATTTCCCATGGGGCGGTATCAGACAGCTTTTTGCGCCCTCTTTTGTTGCGGCGCTGCTTTTCAGGTAGAGTATAACACGATTTGCCCTTGCCGTCAAGCGTTCCGCCCGAGGCTCGCGTGCGCGCTACCCTCTTTTTGCCTTTTGGGGGAATTACTTTTTGTACCAGTAGTGCCCCTCGCAGTAGGCTTCGGTGAAATACCTTGCGCTTTGGGCGGATGCCGTGAGGTCTATCCGCTCGCCCTTGGGCGTGAGCAGGCTTTCAAAGGAGTTATCGGTGACGTACCAGCCGTTGGGATTTGCAAAGATAAGCCTTTTGAGGTTTTCGCAAGAAAGGAAAGCGGCTTCTCCAATCAGGCTGACCGATGCGGGAATGACCATTTGGGTGAGGCTGTTGCATTCCAAAAAGGCGTAGCCGCCGATTTCGGTGAGGGCATCGGGCAGGACGGGTGCGGTGAGTGAGGTGCAGGAGGCAAAGGCAGACCAGCCGATTTTTACCAGAGATTCGGGGAGAGTGATGGCGGTGAGTGCCTCGCAATGCTCAAAGGCGTGATCGCCGATTTCGATGAGCGTGGCGGGGAGAAGCACCTCGGTGAGGCTGTCGCAATCGGAAAAGGCGCCGTTGTTGAGCTTGGTGAGCGCCTTGGGCAGGACAACCCTTCTGAGGCTGTCACAGCTCTCGCACATATAGTCGCCAAGCTCTGTGAGGGAATTGGGCAGAATCAGCTCGGTGAGGCTGTCGCAATCCTCAAACGCCGCCTCGCCGATTGCTTTCAGCGTGTCGGGTAGGGCAAGGGCGGTGAGGCTTTCACAGCCAAGGAATGCCCAGTCCTCAATTTCGGTGAGCCCGTGGGGGAGAAGCACCTCGGTTAAGGATGCGCCCGAAAGGGCGGAATCGCCGATTTTTGTTACGCCTTTCGGCAGGGCAAAGCGTTCCTCCGTTTTGCCGATGGCGTAGCGCAGCAGCGTTTTGCCGTCTTTGGTATACAGATTGCCGTCGATGGAAAGGTAGGCGGGGTTATCCTCTGCCACGCAGATGCTCTTTAACGCCGTACAGCCCGAAAAGGCAAACCAGCTGATGTTGGTTACCGAGGCAGGCACGGTGATTTCCGTGAGGGTGGTATGCTCGGAAAACGCCTCCATCCCGATTTCCGTGATGGGCTTGCCCTGATAAAGAGAGGGCAGTACGACCGATTTTTCCTTGCCGACGTACTGCTTTATTGCGTAGCCGCCTTCCGCAGTCTCAAAGCGAAAGGCGCTTGTGGGGGTTTCTGTTTTCGGTTGATTTGCCATATCCTGCTCCTGATGTGGTTTTTATGCCCGATAGAAGGCGTAGAAGAAATGGGTGCCCGTGAGGATTTTTTTGTTTGCTGTGGGGTTGGAAAAATCGATGGCCTTGCCGTTTTTTCTCGCCTCAAAATCCTCTACCAAGCTTGCGTAGAACCAGCCCCCGGGGCTATCAAAGGTGACGGACGTAAGGGCTTTACAGCACTCAAAGGCGCGCCAACCAATGGCGGTGACGCTACTCGGGATGGTGATGCTTTCAAGGCTACTGCACCAACGGAACGCACTCTCACCAATCGCGGTGACGCTACTCGGAAGGGTGATGCTTTTAAGACTGCTGCACAACGAGAACGCATACTCCCCAATCGCGGTGACACTACTCAGAATGGTGATGTTTGTAAGGCTTTTGCAAGCAGAGAACGCGCCCTTTCCAATCGCGGTGACGCTACTCGGAATGGTGATGCTTTTCAGGAGTTTGCAGTCTTTGAACGCACAAAATCCAATTCGGATGACACTACTCGGGACGGAGAAAGCCTCCTCCTGCTTGCCGATGGCGTATTGTAGCAATATTTTGCCGTCCTTGCTGTATAAATTGCCGTCGATGGAAAGGTAGCAGGGATTGCCTGCTTCCACCGTAATGCTTTCAAGGCTGCTACAAGAATCAAACACAGGGCTATAGTGGGAAAAGAAAGTATTTGCGCCAAGCATAGTAACGCTACGGGGGATGGTGATGCTCGTAAGGCTACTGCACCTCGAGAACGCATTCCTGCCAATAGAGATGACGCTATTCGGGACGGTAATGCTTTTTAGGCTGCTGCACCCCCCGAATGCGTCCTCTCCAATATGGGTGACGCTACTCGGCAGGGTAATGCTTGTAAGCCTGCTA
The DNA here is from genome assembly GCA_017407365.1 of Clostridia bacterium. Taxonomy (GTDB): domain Bacteria; phylum Bacillota; class Clostridia; order Christensenellales; family HGM11417; genus RGIG2219. Next base: position 3,940 of record JAFQWR010000179.1, on the reverse strand, counting down.
CACCCTCGGAATGCGCTATTATCAACGGTGATGACGCCATCGGGGACGGAGAAGGCTTCCTCCTGCTTGCCGATAGCATATTGAAGAAGTCTTTTGCCGTCTTTGGTATACAGATTGCCGTCGATGGATTGGTATTCGGGGTTGTCTGCATCCACTGTAATGCTTTCAAGGCCGCCGCAATACCTGAACGCACCGAGCCAAATGGCGATGACACTATTTGGGATGGTGATGCTAATGAGGCTGCTGCACCACGTGAATGCGTCCTCTCCAATATAGGTGACGCCATCGAGAAGGGTGATACCTTTCAGGCTCTTGCATTCACGGAATGTAGCCTCTTGAATCTCGGGGGCGTCAAGGGTGATGTGAGAGGTCAGGCTTTTGCAGCCGCAGAACGCATACTGCCCAAGCTTCCGGATGTCGGCGGTTTCAATGCTTGTAAGACTTTTGCAGTCGTAGAACGCATACTGCCCAATCTCACAGACGCCGTCACAGCTGACGCTTTGAAGGCCGGTACAACTGTAAAATGCATATTCCTCAATCTCATAGACACTGTCGGGGATAGTGACTTTTTTCACCCTGCTACACTCGTAGAATGCGCGTTCCCCAATTTTCAGCACAGGCTCCCCCTTATAGGTGGAAGGAATAACAACCTCCGTTTCCGTGCCGAAAAAGGATTCTACGGTATAGCCCTCTTTATAGTAGCCAAATGCAAAGGATTTTTCGAGGGTGGCATTCTCTTCTGCCTTTCGCCTTTCTTCCTCCTCCGCCTTTTGCTTTTCTTCTTCCTCTGCTTTTTGCTGAGCTTCTATCTTTTTCAGCTCCTCCTGCAAGCGTACGTTTTCCTCACGCATTTTTTCAAACTGCTCCTCGGAAACGCCGCCCTGTGTGGGGCGTGACTGTAGCTCCTCTTGCAGACTGACCACCCTTTGGCGCATCTGCTCGAATAACTCCTCGGAAACGCCGCCCTGCGTGGGGCGTGAGTGTAGCTCCTCTTGCAGACTGACCACCCTTTGGCGCATCTGCTCGAACATTTCCTCGGAAACGCCGCCCTGCGTGGGGGATTGAGGCTCCCCGTTTTTGGCGCGAACAGGAAAAATACCCTTTTCTTCCAGCTCCTTCAGCTGCTCCTTCGCCCACTGTAAAACGGGTAGGGTGCCGTCCTCCTCGGAGAAGTGGTTTTTGCCGTTGAAAATGGGATGGAGCTGTGCCGCCGCTTCCATAGAGTAGCCGTCGCAGACGTAGAGCTTGGCGGCGTGTGCAGGATTGATACGGTAGAAGCGGCTTTCCTGCTCTGCCTGGATTTCCTCGTAGATACGGCGCGTCTGTCCGTTTTTATCACGGGAAACGATGAAGCCGTAGGGGTCGACAGGGGGATTGCTCTCTACCACGAACAAAAAGAGAGGCGTTTTTTGGATGATGCTGGGCGTTGTGTCATAGCTGCCCGTAGGGTCGGTAACGGGATGGAAGTAGACGTTCAGCTGCTTGCCCTTCCAGAGCGTTGCGCCCTGCAGCTCATCGTAGAGCGCCCGTGCCTGCTTCTGTGAGCCATTTTTTTCGCTTCCGTAGTAGGCAATCATCAAATCGTACTGTCGGTCTGTCATTTTCTTTCTCTCCTTTTGCCCTTTGAGCGTGCTTGCTTTTTCCCCCGAGGAATGGGGAGCTATCTTCTGTACCAATTATCATTGATATTCTTGCCGCACGGGGCCGAGGACAAGCCCCTACCTATATATACTATATAAGCGGCGGAGCGGTATGCGATACATTTTGCGGCAAAAGAAAGGGGCTTCTCTGCCCGATTTTTCGGGGCGAATGGGGGGAAGCCTTTTTCTCTTGCGGCAAAAAGTGCAGGTGGCGGCTTGTTGACTGCCCTCTGCCGAAAGATTCTTGCGATAAAGGGCGCTAGCCGATTTGCTCGGTCAGGCGCAAAAACAGCGGCGCCCACCACTCGGTATAGCCCAGGCGCGTGGGGTGGATGTCGTCTGCCATATAGCGTGCGCGTGCCTCGGCGGATAGCTTGCACGAGGGCATATTCCACATATCCAGCACCGCAACGTCGGGATGATACGCCCTTGCGCCCCGTAAAAAGCCCTCGACAAGCTGTGCATACGCCTTGCTCGGGTAGGGCGGATTGGTGAAAACGGCGATTTTAAGCCCCATTTGCTTGCCTCGGCAGATGAGATAATCGAGTGCACCGAGGGCGGTGGCGGTGTCTTTTTCCTCCTCTGCCGTAAAGGCGCCGAGGGGAAGGCTTTGCGAGGCGTCGTTGGTGGAGAGCTGAATGCAAAGAAGCTCTGCCTGCACGGTGGTGGAGCGGCAGTAGCTTTCAAAGCGCTCTACGTAGCTTGTGCCGTCGGCATTGGCTTTTTTTGCAAGCGTGGTGCCGCTGACGGCGATTTTTACATACGGATGACCCATCTCGCCCAGAGCGTCGGCAAATGAATAGCCCTCTGCCGCACTGCCGTAGGTGATGGATGAGCCAAGATAGATGATGCGCATAATACCCTCCTTTTAAGGCTTGTAAAAAAATAAGCCCTTACCGTTTTGCGCGATACTCTGTTGCTTTCCCTTGGTTTTCGGTTGGCGTGAGGTGGGGTGGGTAAGGGCTATTGGTGTTTTGTGCGTGTGCCTCCCTTGGGGAAGCCGATAAGGACGTTGGGCTTTTGGTGTGTTGCTTTTTTACGGCAAGCGTTTGGGGCGGAATTTATCCGGCTTTCCCCTCGTAAAAGGGGTTGGGGCGGTGCTTGCTACCTCTTTTCGGAGAGAAGCACCATCAGCACGGCAACGTCTGCGGGGGAAACGCCCGAGATTTCGCTCGCCTGAGCAAGCGTTTGGGGGCGGATTTTATCCAGCTTTTGCTGTGCCTCGATGCGTAAGCCCTTGACGGAGAGGTAATCGAAGTCCTCGGGGATTCTGATGCGCTCTGTTTTTTTGAGCTTTTCGATAAAGGCGTCTTGACGGCGCAGATAGCCCTCGTAGGAAAGCTCCGTTTGCACGGTGAATACGTTTTCGGGGGCAAAGCCTTGCGCGGGGTAGAATTCCCTGAGAAGCTCCTCTAAGGGTAAGCCTCTTCGCACCATATCCGCAAGCGAAAGTCCGTTTGCCGTGACCTGTAAGCCCTTGCGGGCAAAGTAATCTGCGTAGGCGTGGGGTGAGAGGATTTTGCGGCAGAGTGCGGTGAGCGACTCTATCTCGTTGCGGCGCGCACAAAGGCGGCGAAGCCTGAGCTTACTGACCGTGCCGATTTCTCTGCCCTTATCGGTGAGGCGGAGGTCTGCGTTATCCTGACGGAGCAACAGACGGTATTCCGCACGTGAGGTCATCATACGGTAGGGCTCCTGGGTGGGCTTGGTTACGAGGTCATCAATCAGCACGCCAATATACGCCTCGGAGCGGGAGAGCACAAAGGGCTCCTTGCCCTCTAAACGGAGAGCGGCATTGATGCCTGCCATAAGGCCCTGAGCGGCTGCCTCCTCGTAGCCCGAGCTGCCATTGATCTGACCTGCGGAGTAAAGCCCTACGGCGTTTTTATAGGCGAGGTCTGCGCCCAGCTGGGTGGCGTCGATGCAGTCGTATTCGATGGCGTAGGCGTAGCGCAGAATGCGTACGTTTTCTAAGCCCGTCACCGTTTTATACATTGCCTCCTGCACGTCCGCAGGAAGCGATGAGCTCATACCCTGCACGTACATCTCGCCGCTGTGCTCGTCCTCAGGCTCAATGAAAATCTGATGGCGCTCCTTATCGGCAAAGCGTACCACCTTATCCTCTATCGAGGGGCAGTAGCGGGGGCCCGTGCCCTTGATTGCGCCCGAAAACAGGGGGGAGCGGTGCAGGTTATCGAGGATGATTTTCTTGGTTTCTGCGGTGGTATAGGTGAGGTAGCAGGGCAGCTGATTCTGCCTTACGCCGTCCGTCAAAAAGCTGAAGGGCATACTCGTGGGGT
>JAFQWR010000178.1 GCA_017407365.1 Clostridia bacterium | reverse complement strand
GGTGCCCGAAAGATTGTTTTTGATTTTTGTAAAATCGCTGAGCGTATATATTTTGGTGCCCGTAATTGCAGCGCCTGCCTGCCAAATGGCGTAGAGCCTCTGGCTTTCATGCACGCGGTAGACCCCCGTAGAAGGGTAGCCGTCACTCTTCGAGATTCCCCAGCCCATAAAGGTGTAGCCGTGTTTTTGAGGCGTGGGGAGCAGAATGGATGCGCCTGCGGTGACGTAAACCGTTTCGGAATACCCATTCATAGAGCCACCCTCGGGCATAAAGCGAACGGAAACCAGTCCTTCGGGCGCCGCCAAGCCATCCATATTGTAGAGCGTTCGCCATGCGCTTGCATCCTCATCGGTATACTTCCACTGGAAGTAATATCCCTGCACACGGAATTCCACCGATCTGCCGGTATCGCCCTTGTCACCCTTATCACCCTTGTCACCTTTATCGCCCTTGTCGCCCTGATCGCCCTTATCACCCTGATCGCCCTTAGCGCCGTTGGTTACGGTGAAGGGGTAGGTTTTGCCGTCAGTCAAGGTGACGGTGTAGATATCGGTAAGACCGCTCGACGCCGTTTTTTCGATTTTGGTGATGCCGTTGGCGTTGGTGACGGTAAAGTTGCTGATGCTTCCGTTAGAGAACAGTATGGTGTAGGTATCGACAAGACCGCTGGTGCCCGTCTTTGTGACGGCGGTTACCTCTGCACCAATATCGCCCTTATCGCCTACAAGCGAGAGCAGCCACTCCTCTACCGAGCCCTCAAAGCCGTTCTCCTTGGCGATTTCATACGCAGATTTACCTGCGTCGCCCTTGTCGCCCTTGTCGCCCTTATCACCTTTATCGCCCTGATCGCCCTTAGCGCCGTTGGTTACGGTAAACACACGGGTGCTTCCGTCACTGAGCGAGATGGTGTAGGTATCGGTGGCCCCCTCTGAGCCTGTGAACGAAACGTCGGTGATGCTGACGCCATCGTTGCCGTTCTGACCGTTGGTGACGGTGAGCTGCTGGGTGGTGCCGTCGCTGAACGACACGGTGTAGGTGTCGGTAAGACCGTTTGAGGACGTCTTTTCGAGCGAGGTTACAGCCGCGCCCGTTTCACCCGTTTTGCCAACAAGCGAAAGTAGCCACGCCTCTACCGAGCCCTCGAAGCCCTCTTCTACCGCAAGCTCGTAGGCAGATTTGCCGCCTGCGCCGACGTCGCCCTTTTCGCCCTGCGGCCCGGGCTCGCCCTTGCCGACATACAAGCCCACACACAGCGAGCTGACCGCAACCAATGCGCATACCAATACTACAATTGCCTTTTTCATTTGCTACATTCCTCCTTTTCTTTTTGGGAAATAAAAAATGCGTCCGCAAAAACGAACGCATTTCCCATTAAGCACTTCGCTTTGCTGCGACACAACCTTTCTCCACATAGGTATAGAAAAAGACAGAAGTACCAAAATGGCATAGTACTCCCTATGTGGATTCGATTCTGTTGTGTCGCAATATATAGTATAACACACTTTTGAACGAATTGCAACCTTTTTTCTTTATGAATGGCAAATTGCTCCACCCTTCGCTCAGCATAAAAAAAAGGACTGCGAGAATTTTCGCAGCCCTTTTGTGCTTATATAACAAAAATGATTCTTCGATAGCGGGGTAGCCTATGCCGTTTTGCACAGGAGAAGCGTGCGGTAAAGCGCAAGCATACAGAAAATCTCTGCGGCGCAAATCACAAGCACCACCGCACCCATAAGGAAGGTGCCGTTGATGATGCCGCTGATTAACAGATATACGCTCAGCGTTGCCAGAAGCCCCATAACCGCGCCGATGACAAAGGAAATGAAGGGAGAAAAGCCGATGGAATCCTCCTTCGTGAAGCAGGAAACACGTGCCGAGCGCACAAAAGCGGCAAGCTTTAAGCAGAAAACAGCGGAAAGCACGGCTACTGCTACGGCGCAAAGCATCATAACAAGACCGATTGCGGTGAGCTTGATTGCAAGAAGCACGATGGAAAGCACCATAAAGGCAAGCGCCAGAAGCACGCTGTATACAAGCTGCAGATAGCAGGCAATATTCACAAAGCCAAGTCCCTTATCCACAAGCGCATCGTTGCCCTTTTTTGCGGCAACAACCAGATGCCACAGACCGTAAGCAAAAAAGCCCATGGGAACTGCGCCAATGAGAGCCGCAAATAAGACAGAAAGGGGCAGAAAGCCCACGCTGTTTTCGTTGACGTATTTGTTTTCGAGCACGCCCTTTTCCGTTAAATAGATGATCGTTTCCTTAGCCTCACCCTCTGCGGTAAAGCAGCCAACCACGCCAAGCACAACCGTAAGCAGTGCAAGAGCGGAAAAAATGATTGCCGCAATGAAGAATACCTTGCCGCCAAACACACTCTGCAAGCGTGCTACGGGCACCTTTCCGGCATTTTGGGATTTTTCCATAAACCGTTTGCCTCTCTGTGTAAAGAATAGCATAATTATATATCACTTTGTAAAATTTGTCAACTATTCCGCATAACGCTATGGCGCAAACCTTTACTTTCTGCACTTTTTTGCATAATTTCCTTCCATGTTTTTTGTAAAATCCTCTGCTTTCTCCTCACGCAAAAAAAACAGCCGTATAATTCTGCACCCTTTACATACCATAAGCATAACGCTATTTATTGTAAGGAGCTTGGCTTATGCACGCATTGATACTTACCTGCAACACGGGGCAGGGGCACAATTCGGTGGCGCAGGCGCTTTGCCGACATCTGACGGAAGGAGGGGATACCTGCAGGGTGGCGGACGCCCTGCAATTTATTTCGCCCTCGGTATCGGGAATCATCTCGCGCTGGCACGACCTGCTGTATCGGCACGCACCGTATCTGATACGAAGGGGGTACTCTGCCTGCGAGAGAAACCCCTCCTTTTCGGCTGAGGGCACGGCGGTTTACCGCTTTTTGCAAAGGGGCGCAGATGGGCTGTATGAGGAAATAAAAAAAAGTGCCTGCGACGTCATCCTCTGCACCCACGTCTTTGCCGCTCTGATGGTAACTGCGCTGAAAAAAAGCAGGAGGCTTTCTGCCTTCACCGCCTTTGTTGCCACCGATTACACCTGCAGTCCTATGGTGAATCAGACGCAGATGGATTGCTACTATATTCCGCACGCCTCGCTGATGCACGAATTCTGCGCCTCGGGCATACCCAAAAGCCGCATACGGGTGAGCGGCATACCTCTGCGCACCCATTTTTACCGCAATAAAACACGTGAGGCGGCAAAAAGGGCGTTACAGCTCCCCACCGAGCACGCACATATCTTGCTCTGCGCCTCCGTTTTTCGCACCAAAAGCACCGCACGGCTGTGCAATGCTCTGCTTGCTACCCTTTCACGCGGGACGCAAATCAGCGTCATCTGCGGCAAAAACGCCGCCGCATTGAAACAGCTCAGCCGCATTTTCGGCGAAAACGAATGCGTGCATCTCTACGGATACACGCAGGGGCTGTACGCACTGATGGAAAGCGCAGACCTCGTTGTAACCAAGCCGGGCGGCGTCAGCGTGACAGAGGCGTGCAATAAGGGTGTGCCCATGCTTCTTGTAGACACGGTGGGCGGCTGTGAATCGCACAATCTTGCCTTTTTGGTGGCAAGAGATTGCGCCATTGCCGAAAAAAACGAAAGGGAAGCCCCTCTGCATTGCAAAAGGCTTCTTTCGGATGCCGCAGAAAGGGCGCGTATGCAAGCCGCCTGCAAGGCTATCTCCTTAAACGGCGCAGAGGCAATTTTTCAGCATCTGCACAGCTGTATCGGCGTCTGATGCATTGCGGCAAGGGGGAGCGTACGGAAATACATCCCCTTTTGCATTTGCAAATCAGCCATGCCCTGGTGCGTGAAAAGCAAGCCCTGAAAGTATTACAGCATAAGCCCAAGGCTTTTGGATTGCACGGAGAGCGTGTAGCACGCCTTGCAGCTTGCCAAGGGTCAGACATTCTATTGAGGCACGGCGGTAGAAAAAATCGCCCTGCCCCCCTGCTACTATGCCTCTTTTTTACGAGCGGAAAAAGCCCACAAACGAGGGGTATACCCCCTGACGGAGCGTTTCTCTCAACGGGTTTTCGTAGAAGTGCGATACGCTCACCGAGATTCCGCACCCCACCCCAGCCCGTGCAGGGGTATTGACAATGCGGTAGGGTATCTTTTTGGCACGCAGGGCCTTGGCAAACAGCAGTGTTTGCGTACGGCTTTTGAAAACGGTGATGATTTCGGACACGGATACGCCTCCTGTTTTTGCAGTATGCCACCCCCTCGCAAAGCATACCGAGGGGCAAGTGCTACATATAGTAATAGCGATGAACGATTATATTTATCTTGATAACGCCGCCACGAGCGGTATGAAGCCGCAGTGCGTAAAGGACGCCGTTCTGCGCGCGCTGGAGGAGCCGGGAAGCCCCAACCGAGGGGCGCACTACGCATCCGTTGCCGCCATGCAGACGGTGCTTTCGGCAAGGGAAACCGCCTGCGCCTATTTTGACGCAACCGACCCCGAGCGCATCATCTTTACCAAAAACGGCACCGAGGCGCTGAATATCGCAATCAGAGGGGTGCTCAAAGAGGGCGACCACGTGGTGACCACCTACAACGAGCACAACTCGGTGATGCGTGTTTTGAGCGAGCTGAAAAAGGAGGGAAAAATCACCTACACCCTTGTCAGCCCGAATGCGGACGGCTGTATTACGGCTGAGCGCATCCGCGCCGCCCTGCAAAAGGACACCCGACTGGTTGCGGTATGCGCCGCAAGCAACGTAAGCGGCGGCACGGCAGAGCTACGGGAAATCGGGAAGGCGGCACACGCGGCAGGCGCGCTGTTTTTGGTGGACGCCGCACAGATGGCAGGTCACGAAAGAATTTCTGTGCGAAACGAGGACATCGACCTATTTTGCACGCCTGCGCACAAGGGTCTGCTTGCCCCGATGGGGCTGGGGCTTCTGGCAATCTCTCACCGTGCAGAGCCTCTGCCCCTTATCTACGGCGGAACGGGAAGCGACAGTCGGATGCTGTTGCAGCCGAGGGATTTTCCCGATGGGCTGGAGGCAGGCACGATGAACACCCCTGCCATTTACGGATTGGAGGCAAGCCTCGGCTTTCTGATGAAAAACGGCGAGCTGCTTTCGGAGCAGCTGCACGCACTTTCCTTTTATTTAAGACGTGCGCTCGGCGAGATGGAGGAGGTGGAGCTGTTTGCAAGCAGTAAGAGCCTGACCGTTTTTTCCTTCCGACTGAAAAACGAGGAGCCGGACGAAACGTCAGACCACCTTGCCTCCATCGGCATTGCAACACGTGCGGGCCTGCACTGCGCGCCGCTTCTGCACGCAAAAATGGGTACGGAAAAGAGCGGACTCGTGCGAGTCGGACTCTCGCCCTTCAACACTCTATCAGAGCTAAAAAGGCTGATTAACGCCCTTAAAACGCACGTGCTGTTTATCAAGCACCGATAACGCGCTGTTTTGCACGCAGAAAAGGGCAAGGGGGAGGCATTATCGGGCGCACGGATTTTGCGGAGAAATTTCAAAAAATTTCACAGCTTCTTCTGTTGCACAGGCGCCCTTTCGATGCCGCTCCTCTGAGCCAATCTATTTTGCTCCGCCCGACTCTCCCGAGGAGATGGCGGCAAGAAGGGCATTCAGCCGCTCCGCCTGCGAGGGCGAAAGATAGGGGCGCAGAAGCTCTGCCTGCGCAACAAGCGCCTGCGGGTTGAAGGTGCCGCTTTGCTTTGCAGAGGCGATACGGGCAAAAAGCTCATCGTAGAGCGCCTGCTCCGAAAGCCCCTCGTGGCTTCTGATAAACTGCTCTGCCTGCGCCCTTTCCTCCTTCTTCGTTTGCCCCTTGCGGTAAGATTTGAAATCCATCTGCCTCCTCCTTCTTTACCATAGGATATGCAGAGGGCGAGAAAAACGTGCAAAAAAAACCGCCCTGCATTGCAAGAGCGGAGGTAGGTAAACAGTGATAGGGTTGTACGGCGTCACCCAAAGGCAAGAATGCCGCAAACGGGAGGTTTTGCAATGAATGAGGAAGCAATAAAAGCCTTGCTTTCTGCCCTTCAAGGGGGAGGCACAGCGGATACATCGGGTGCTATGCTGCAAGCGCTCAGCTCTCTTTTGCAAGCGCAGGGCAGGCAAAATGTGCGCAAGGAGGAAGGCGAAAGCGAGAACAAGCCAGCCAAAAAAGCCTCTGCCCCTCCGCAGGCACTGCTTCCCATTGCCCGTATTGCAAGCAGGGATACCGTGTATCTGCTCAACGGCTACTTTTACAGCCTGCTGAAAAGGTAAGTGCGCAAGGAATTGCCCTACGCCGCATTTTTTGCCTCTTTTACCTTATGAGAGATAAAGGAGGGCAGATAGAAGCAGGCAGGCACGATGATGTATAAGGCGTAAATAATCACCGTGACGGCAATCTTGTTCATATCACCGAAAATAGCGGGCAAAAACGCCGAGGTGCCACGGAAAAACATATAATCGGCATTCAGCGTGTAATTGACGATATTGGCAGGGACGGACATAATCAGCGAGGGGATGCAGGGCAAAAGCAAATCCAGCGCTCTTTCTGCGTGCGTATAGCGGTGATAGCCCGATAAAAGCATCGTCAGGCAGGTAAACAGCATGACTGCGTGATATACCATGGAATGCATTGCGGAAAAGGAGATGATGGAATAGCGGTAAAGCACCGTCATCGGGTAGAAAAAGTTTACCGAGGCACCCAGCATGCCAAGCGTGCAGACATAGCCGCAAGCCGCACGCTTTACGTTGCCCTTGCCCCAGATGGCAAACGGCATTGCATACATAAAGATACTGCAAGCATACAGCGGTAAAATACCCGTAACCTCAAGACGCACGGTGTTGCCCGTTGTGCTTTCCCAGGTGATTTTCACCACCTCTAACACAGTTACAACCGCCCACAAAACGATAAAAACAGGCTTTATCAGCTTATCCCTTTTGCGTATCAGAAGCGCACAAACAACAACGATGGCAAGAAGAACGCCCGAAACGGCAAAATGCAACGGGGTGAACATCGTCCCCGGCAATTCCGAAGCAGGCGCCAATTTGTCTTTATGGGTGAAAAAGTTTTCGATCAGGTAGCCAAAGCTTTTCATGGTTTTTCTCCTTGTGTTTCTAAAAGGGATATACCGCGCGCAAATGCACACGGTCAGCAAGCCGATATATATCCGTTC